>CAIPGK010000490.1 GCA_903864575.1 uncultured Chloroflexota bacterium | reverse complement strand
GCGGCATCGTCGCGGGCCGGATGTCCGCCATCCGGGCGAACCAGCGGTACAGAGGCATTCCTGCCTCGACCGCGCTGGCGCGGGCGAAGGCAAGGGAAACTGCCAGCAAGGCGTTTGCCCCGAGACGGGACTTGTTGGCCGTGCTGTCGAGCGCGAGCAGGGCGCGGTCGAGATCCTCCTGTGAGTCGAACCGCTTGCCCGCGGTGGCGAAACGAATCTCCCCGGCAATGTTGCCGACGGCCTTCGACACGCCCAGACCGCGGTAGCGTTTCGGGTCGCCGTCGCGCAGTTCGAGCGCCTCCGCGGCGCCGGTGGATGCGCCGGACGGCACCTGTACCCGGCCTTTCGCGCCGGACGAGAGGGTGCAGGTGGCCTCGACGGTGGGGCGTCCCCGGCTGTCGAGGATTTCAAGGGCGCGAAGCGCGTCAATGGTCGGCATGGGTCGTGGTCTCCAGGGCGTTGGTGAAGGCGGCGGCGAGACCGTCGATGGTCGCCGGTAGGTTCTGCATGAGCGCCAGCACGATCCGGCGCTGTCGCAGTCGTTCGTCCAGATCCATGTACTCCAGCGGAGAGCGGCCCGCTACCCGCGCCAACAGGCAGCCGAGCGTTGCACGGACCGCGCGCGGTTCGAGGTCATCTGCCCATGGAACGTCGCCAATGGCTGCGCGATAGACGGACCAGTGCAAGCGGGCTGCCTCGGCGAACGCCAGGCGAAGGCCGGCAACGTGGTGGGCCTTGCTCAGGAAATGGGTGTAGGCGAAGCCGAGATCGAACGCCGGATCTCCCCAATGGATGACCTCGTGATCGAGCAGCACGAGGCGTCCGTCGTGCACGAGCACATTCTTCGGGCTGTAGTCGCCGTGGACGAGGGTGAGCGGATGGGCGCGGATGTCGTCGATCAGGGCCAGAAGGAACTCCTGCGCCTCCGGGACCTGCTCCGCAGTGTAGGCGTAGTATGGCTCGAGTCTGAGCGACTCGAAGAACCCGCGGTCCCGGAAGACCGGTTCGAGTTCCTCCCTCCTCAGCCATGCCTCGCGTTGCACGCCTCCGAGAAGTTCGGCGAACTGGATGACGTGATCCTCCTGCAGATCGCCTGCGAGGAGCATCGTTTTCCAGTTGGCATGCGGCTGGGGCACCGCTTCCATGGCGAGCAGGTGAGCCTGGAAATCCTCGAATACGAAGGGCGTCGTGCTGCCGAGCGGGGCAAGCTCGCCCAGCCAGCGCAGACCGAGGGCCTCCCGGTGGATGCGCTCCGGGGGACTGAACCAGTCGACCTGCACCCGGAGTTTCGCCAACGCCTGCTTGACCACCCAGCCCTCGCCGGAAGCCCGCTCCACCAGCACGGTGCGGTTAGACACGCCCCCGGCGAGAACGGTCGCCACCGGCAGTTCGCCCGGCGCCACCCTTCCGGTTTCCCGCAGGTACCTGGCGAGCGCGCCGGGTCGTTCGATGTCGAGAGAGGTGTCATCGCCCGCTGTCATGGCCACTCCGCTGACGGTCCGCCGCTGCCGGGATTTCGGGGATTGTGGCAATCACCCGTAAACCCGGCAAGCGGCGGCTCGTTGCGGTTGACTACTTGCTGGTGAAGCCCGAGCGCAGCACGGCGTCGGAGAAGTATGGATCGGGCTGGCCATCTTCCGCGTGGTGGTAGACCGCCGCGAGGAAAATCTGCTGCAGGGCGTTGAGAATGGTGGCCGAGAGCAACAGGAGCGCGCCGAGGCCAGTTGCCAGCACCGCGATGCCCGCAGTGGTCAATGCACCCGAGCCGGAGTTGTCGCCCAGTGCGATCAGCCCCATGCCGATGATGCCGACAAGGAACATGGGCACGCCGATCACCGCGCTGATGCTGACGGAGCCAGCGATTTGGGTGCCGAACGTGCGCTTGAGCAGTCCGCTGCTGCGGCTGATGGCGTCGATCGGGCCTACGTTCTCGGCGGCGAGGACCGGCATCACGAGGGCGGTTGCAAGGCCCCAAGCGAGACCACCGAGCGCTCCGGCGATCTGGCCAAAGCCGCCCGCCTTTTCCTGGATCGTGCTGATGATCGCACCAACGATGGAGGCGATGGCGGCATAGCCCGCGATGGCGCCGATGCGTGACCGCGCGATGCCGAAGCCGTAGCTGACGGTCGGCGCGCCACCGCGCAGCCGTTCCAGCACGCACCCCGCGAGGGCCGTGTTGAGGAAGACGGTGGCGAAGGAGAAGATGTAGTACCCGACCGCGAAGACGGCGAACCCCGCGATCGTTCGCGCGGTTCCCGGGTCCGACCCGTCCGGCAGGCCGCCGAACATGAAAAAGCCACCGCCCACGACCAACGCCATGAATGCGAGGAATGCGGGCATGGCCAGCACCGGGAAGATGAGCAGGGAGGGCTGCTCCCTGAGCAGCGCCCAGCTCGCCTTGAGGAGGCTCCAGCTGCGTTTGAATGATGCGATCATCGGGGTGAGTGCCTTTCCGTTGGACGGTCCATTCCTGTCCCGTCGATGGTACGACTGCCGATCCTTGCGGGTTCCGCTCTCCACGCGTGAACGCCCGGACGGCGTGCTCTGGCGCGATCAACCGGCGGCGGCGATGGCTCGGCAGAAGCGGTCGATCTCGTCCTCGTTGTTGTAGTAGTGCACGGAGGAACGGACAACCTTGGCGAGATTGCGCGCCTCCATGTCAAATCGGGTCGAGAACTGGCTGCTGGTGGTCACGTTGATCCGGCGAGCGGCGAGATCCGCCTGGAGGGCGTCGAGG
>CAIPGK010000489.1 GCA_903864575.1 uncultured Chloroflexota bacterium | reverse complement strand
GGCGTCGTAGAACGCCTGCTGGAAGGCCGGGGAGGCCGCCTGTCCGTGCGCGCAGGATGGCACCAGCGCAGCCTTCTTGAAGTCGGCCATCGACCACTTGCCGTAGTCGGTGAAGCCATCCTCGGGAACGTCCGTCCGGGACGGGATCGAGCCCTTGAGCGGGTTGAACGCCGCCTGCGCCTCGACGCTCCCAAGGGCCTTCAGCCAGGCCTTCGCGTTCTCGGGGTGCTTCGCGCCCTTCGGCAGGGTGAAGCTGTCCACGACGAGGACGAATGAGCCATCGGTGCCCGGGTGGCTCACCCAACCGATGTTGTCCACGGCATCCTTGGCCACGACTTCGCCGTAGGCCCAGTCGCCCATGGAGTTGAAGGCCGCCTTGCCCTCGATGACCATGGCCATCGCCTGATCCCAGGACAGGGCTGCATGGTCCTCATTGATGTACTCAAGCATCTTGGCGTAGGTCGCGGCAGCGTCCTTCACGCCCTGATCGTCCCACGCCATCTCGCCGGCGAAGAGCTTGTTGTAATTCTCCGGACCTACGGTCGCGAGCAGCGTGTTCTCGAAGGTCTGGGCGGCAGCGAAGGTGTCCTTGGTGGCGAGCGACATCGCCACCACGCCTGCGGCCTTCAACTTGTCGGCGGCAGCGACGAATTCCTCGACGCTCATGGTGTCGCCGATTTCGACGCCGGCGTCAGCCAGCACCTGCTTGTTGTAGAAGAACCCGTTGCCGCGGTGAACGCCAACCGGAATGGAGTACTGCTCGCCCTCGAAGGACGCCTGGTCGATCAGCCCCTGCGGGATCGCGGCGTTCCAACCCTCGGACTCGTAGAGATCGCTGATCGGGTCGCAGTAGCCGGCCGAGACATAGTTGTCGATCAGCTCGCGGCCGACGTGAACCTGCCAGCTGTCCGGCGGCTCGTTGCCCTGCAGGCGGGTCAGCAGGACCGCGCGAGCGTTCACGCCCGCGCCGCCTGAGACCGCGGCATTGACGATCTCGACATCCGGATTCGCCGCAGCGAAGGCGTCAAAAAGCGCCTGCAGCGCCGGCGCCTCGCCCGGGGAGGTCCACCACGAGAAGACTTCGAGCTGGTCCTCGGCGGCCGCGGCCTCGAAGGCTCCGAGCTTGCCCATCGCCAGGGCTCCCACACCGAGTGCGGCAGCGCCCTGAAGAACGAAACGCCGACTCTTGCGAGCGGCCAACTGGTTCGAAAGATCCACGGGTCATGCCTCCTTGCGGCATCACATCTCGCCGGCAACAACGCCGGCACGCGGGTCACGGAACGACGATTCTCGCCTCGATCTTGCGCCCGGCATCGGGCAAGGCGAAACCGCGCCATCCGGATTCCGTTGACGTTACTCGCAGAATTGCGCGAGCGTCAAGGCCAGCGGCATCCCGACTGCGTGCCGGTCGCCACAAATCACCCTGCCGCGGGCGCCCCCAGCAGCTTGTCCAGAGCCTCGCAGAAGAAGTATTCGCCCCACATCACGCTCTCATCGACCCCCAACCCCAGGCGTTCGTGGTAACTTCCGTGGCGGAGAATGCCCTCCCAGCCCGGAGTGTCGACCGCGACGAACTCGGGCGTCAGCAACGTGTCGAGAATGGTTCGGGCATACGTGCCGTACCCGGTGGCTCGTGCCGGGTCCTTCGTAAGGGTGGCCAGTTGCAGCATGCCGCTCGCGGCGATGGCGGCGGCGGAGCTCTCCCACCGACGAACCGGATTCGGCTCCTCCCAGTCGTTCGGCGGCACCCCGTTCGCAGGCGTCCGGTCGATGTAGAAATCGGCCGTCCGCTCGGCGGCGTCGAGGAACCGTTCGTCTCCCGAGAACTTGTAGGCGGTCCCGAATCCATACAGCGCCCAGGTCAACCCGCGCGCCCAGGAGGAATCGTCGCGCCAGCCCTGATGCGTGCTTTGCCGAAGGAACTCCCCGGTCCCGACGTCGAAGATGCCCTCATGGCTGGTGCTGCCGTCACCGCGAACGAGGTACCGCCGGGTCGTCAGGCAGTGGTTCGTGACCCGGGCCAGCAGGTCATCATCGCCCCTTTCGAGCGCCGCGTAGAAGATGATCCCGACATTCATCATGATGTCGATGAAGCAGGATTCCGGCGCGACGAACGACCGCAGATACTTTCCGTGTTCGTTGTACCGCAGGCCCATCGTCTTGCCCGCGGTGATGACCCGACGTTGCAATTCAGGATCGCCGTCGATCTCGTACCAGCGCCGCCAGGTGGACCAGAACAGGAACCCAAGGTCGTGCACGTTTCGGTCGTGCTGCCGCTCCTCGATCAGGCGCGAGTAATGGATCGCGCGTTCACGCCACGCCTCGTCGCCGAAGCGGCGGGCGAAGATCCACATCTGGCCGCCGAGGAACCCCTCGCACCAGTTGGTCCATGATTCCTTGCCGTGCTTCCACTTGCCACCCTCGGTGAAGAGCGGAAAGTAATCGGGATGATTGGTGATCAGCCCGAGCACCTGCTGTTGCGCGAACCTGAGCGCCGTTTCCGCTCGCTCCTCGAGGGACCCGGTCAGCGACCAGTCAGCCACGTTGCCTCTCCCGTTTCTCGTTCGTTCCGGCCAGGGTGGCCACGTTCCACCCCGGCGCCATCAGTTCCCGGTGTAGTTCGGCGGGCGCTTCCCGATGAAGGAGGCCACGCCCTCCTTGCCGTCATCGGTGTAGCGAGCGAGCGCTCCCGCCAGCACCTCCAACGCATCGTCCCGCCCGTCGATGCCTGCCTTGGCGATGGCGACAGCCGCCGGGCTGTTCGCCGCGATCTCGCCCGCGAGTTCCCAAACCCTCGCCATCAGGTCGGCGCGGGGCACGGCCTCGTTGACCAATCCCCACTGCTCCGCCGTGACCGCGGAGACGCGCGCTCCGCTGAACGCCATCTGCTTCGCTCTCGCCGGGCCGATCAACGCCGGCAACCGCCGCGTTCCAGCCCAGCCCGGCACGATGGCGACCTTCGCCTCCGGGAGCGCGAAATCGGTCTCCGCCGCCGCAATGCGGATATCGCAGGCGAGCGCGAGTTCGAGGCCACCCCCGAAGCAGTAGCCGTTCACCGCGGCGATGGTCGGAACGCGGAGAGCCGCAAGTCGGTCGAAGACCCGATTGCCCTCCCTGACCCACTCCCAGCCCATCCGCAGCGGCTCCAGCGCCCCCCAGGCCTTGATGTCCCCACCGACGCAGAAGGCCTTCTCTCCAGCGCCGGTGACGATGGCCACCCGGATTTCGCGGTCCCGCTCGATGTCGGCCACGCACGCCTCGATGCCAGCGATCATTTCGGCGTCGAGCGCGTTCAACTTCTCGGGGCGGTCGAGCACGATCGTGGCGATCGCGCCGTCACGCTCCAGCCTTACCCGTGGGTCGCTCATCGCTCCTCACCCGCCTTGAGCCGGTCCACCAGGCCATGAGCCGCGTAGAGCATCCACGCCCACATGGTGAGTGTCGGGTTGATCCCCGCGCAGGTCGGCAGCGCGGACCCGGAGTAGACGTAGAGCCCCGGTGTGTCATGCACTCGCAGGGTCCGATCG
>CAIPGK010000488.1 GCA_903864575.1 uncultured Chloroflexota bacterium | reverse complement strand
TACGCACGACCACGGCATAGGCGCCGATGCATGGCATGGCGGCTGCCCCGGGCTCAAACGGGATGCGGTTCGCGGCAACAAGTCCCCGCAGCACGTCGAGGTTGTGCGACAGACTTCCGTGCGGCAAAGTCACGACCACGCAGCGAGGGCTTGGCGCGATCACCTTCAGCGCAACGTCGCCGATGCTGATCCGGTGACCAACCCAATCGTTTTCCGCGAACCCCGGATGCGTTCTCCGCTGATTGGATCAGCAGCGTTGGCCGGAACCGGAGCGGGTCGGCATCTGCATGGGGAGCCGCGGCGGTGAGCGCCGCGAGGGATGCCGTGGTCAGGAGGTGAACGGGGGCGTGATCGAAGAACGCGCCGGGCGCGGCCTTGCCGATCTCACCTGCACTCTCGGTCGCGCGGAAGAGCATCCCGTCGATGTCCGGCCACTCCCGCACGACGATACGTTCCCTTGGGGGGATGGATGAGAGCCGGACGGGCCTGCCGATTGCGGTGGAGATCAGGTCGTTCGCGGCCGGGTCGTCACTCCGGACACATGCGCCATCAGGGAGGGTGAGCTCGATCGCCGGAACGGGCGAGCCAGGGCGTGGTTCGGCGAGATAGCGGGCCGAGAATCGCAGCAGGCTGCGCCACGACCGCGGCAATTTCGCACTGCCGATGTAACCGGTCTCCCTGTCGATCAACGCCCATCCGCGGTCGCCGGGGATGCCGAGGTCGCCGAGAGCGGCCGAGCCCAGGGCCTCTCCAGGGGCGGATTTCAAGGGGTAGCGCCAGATGCGTTCAATGGTCCCGATGACGTCCCCCTGGGACTTGCTCACGATCCGGGCATCCGGAGGCCGAACATTCCGGTGTAGGCGGGAGGCTGCGGCTGCGACCAGCCCTCGAGCAGCGCAGGATCGGTGAGCCTGATGACCTCGACCCCAATCGGTTTGCAGGTTGGCAGAGGATCGCCCGCGTCAGGGCCCCAAAGCGCGACGGAGAGATCGCCTCCGGGGCAGGTGGAGATGGCGCAGAGCAGATCGATTTCGGCGAAGAACTCGAAGAAGTCGCCCTTCTTCGCCGGGGACGGCTTCATGAAGTAGAACCCGTCCTGATTGATTCCGGTGACCTGAAAGATGTTGAGGACATCGTGCACGTCGGACTCGTTCAGGTGGTACGGAAGGATGGCCCGCGTCAGGTTGCTGTGGCAGTTGAAGTCAAATTGCTCTCCCGTCAACATCCGCGTGACGTAAGGATCGCAGCGCGAGCCGAGGAGGTCGTGGCAGCGGCCGCCGTCCTCGTCTTCGCCGTAGCGAATGGTTTCCTCGGTAATCGTCAGCATCGGGCGAAGAAAAGGCAGGCAGGACCAGAGCCGGTTGTGGACCGAGACATGGGTCCCTTCGAGCTGCCGGGTGCGGGCAGCCCACATGCGCTCGCGCGGGTTCTGGCGATGCCAGCAGTTGAAATCGACGACCTGCGGGCCATCGATCGCCACGATCCGGCAAAGGTGTCCGGCGGGAACCTCCCATGCCATGCCGGAGCGGATCGGGACGGTGAACGACTCGATGGTCTCGCGATCAGCTGTCGCGGCGAGACGGTCGTAGAACGCCCGGTCGACGTCGATACTGGTGGGGTCGTTCGGGAGATAGGTCCAGCCACCTGACATTGTGAAGATCCTCCCTGGAATGAGTTTCGGACACCTGAAATCACCGGCACGCCTGCAGCGTCAACCGATCCTCAGGCGATGCCGACGAAGAAGCGCGGATCGAGTGCGGGTGTCATGTCAGCGTATGGCTGAAAGCGGATCAGCACAGGTTCGAACTCGAACGGGACATCGAAGGCGACCCAGCCCTCGCGGGACGCGCCGGGGAAGTACTCGCCAATGGCGTCGGGGCGCGGCGGGGTGAGAACCGGCATGTCGAGGATGACCGCGCCTTCCGCGTTGCACAACTGGAAGGCATTGCCGGGGAAGGTGCTGGCAGGGCCCCCGAGGGAGTTGCTGGTAATCGTGAACCGCAGAGCGACCCACTCGCTGCCGTCGGCCTCGCCGGTGGCATCGTCCACCCGGAGCGCGCCGGTGCGGTAATCGACGAGATCGAAAACGGCCGCGCCGCGCACGATTTCCTGCAGCAGGAGTTGCCAATCGGAGGTGACGACAAGCACCCCAGGCGGTACCGGAGCCGCGGGATCGCGGCCTTCCTCATTGACGGGCTGTGGGTTCGGGGCAACGGGGATCATTCCTGATGCGTCGATCCCGAGAAACCGGTCGGCCCAGTCGCCATCGACGAAGAGCGGATCGAACCAGAGGACGAGACCGGATTCATCGCTCGCGGTGCTGAAGGCCAGCCATCCCTCGGCGGACGCACCCGGGTCGAGCGTCACTGCCAGCGCCGGGGTCGGAACGACGACGTCAAGAAATCGCCGGACGTTGCCGGACGCGCCGACCAACCCGAAGTCATCGTTCCCGATGGAAACGGGCCGATCGGTCAGATTCTCGGCGGCGAGGTTGACCAGCACATAGCTGACGCCTTCACGCGGTTCCGCGTTCATGGGGCTCGCACCGAGGATGGCCCCGACGGCATCCGGACCGAAGACTATCGACCGGACCGTCAACCGAAGCGGCCCGGCGTCGATGGCCGCGCCGATCGGGGCAGGGTTGTCCCTGGTCAGGCCTGCGTCGGATCTGGCGTCCTGCGCGGCAGCGGCGGCGGACACGGCGGCGGTTGGGCGGCGGAATCGGGAGATCGAGATCGGCATGAGGCGGCTCGCAGGGGGTAGCGTCGTGTCGTGTCGCGGATGATAGCCGGATGGCGGCTGTTCGTTGGCGCTACGAGGCAATGAGGCACCACGTCGTCGCCGCAGCCATCTGCAACCGGATGTCGAATTCCGCGAGTCGATCCGGGTCGAAGGAATTTGCCGTGCCGGTCAGATCGAGCCCATAGTCACCCCAGCCGTCCACGATGCGCCAGCCTGATTCCTCGAGCAGGGCCTGAAGTTCCCACGGGGTGATCCAGTTTACTTCGGGGGCGACGGGTAGGTGGCGTTCAAATGAGGTTCGGTAAATCGGGGAAAGCGACCCTGGAACGCTTGCCAGGAGTCGGCCGCCGGGGCGCAATACTCGCCGGAACTCTCGGAGAGCGGCGGGAACATCCGGCACGAAGTGCAGCGCAGCACGGCAGTGGACCGCATGAAAAACTGCGAACGGCTCGGGTAGACGGGCAAGGTCTCCGGTGCGCCACTCGATGGGTGGAAGCGCTGGCTCTTCCGCCGCATGCGCCATGGCGAGCGCGAGCACGCTCCCGGAGAGATCGACAGCGGTAACGCGAACGCCACGCCGGGCAAACCCGATCGCCCACTGACCGGTTCCGCACCCGGCGTCGAGCAGTCGCTGTCCCGGCTGCAGCCGCAAGGCCGATACGGTCCGGGCAAGTTCCTCATCGCGGCTCCGCGAGAGGCGGTCTCGCTCCGCGGCGGCGTCCCACCGCGGAGCGCGCTCATCCCACGCGGCGCGGACGCGGGCGTGCCAGCTTCGAGCCTCGTCACGGTCGAAATCCGCGCACATGGGCCTAGCCGACGGTTGGCGTCGCGTCCGGCGCGGAGACCTTGAACTCCTTCTCGAGAACCGAGGCTGTTCGGAGCGCAAGGGCGGCGACGGTCGCGGTCGGGTTGGCCGTGCCGGTGGTCGGGAAGAGCCCCGCGCCGGCGAGGAACAGGTTCGGGTGATCGTGGGTTCGGCCATACGAGTCGGTCACCGAGGTCTTCGGGTCGGTCCCCATGCGGTGCGTGCCCATGAGGTGCCCGGCTCCCTGCCATTGGTCGAGGTGAACGCGGAAGGTTGCGCCCATCGCGTCGAAAATCCTGTCGTGGGTGGCAGTGGCGTCGTCGAGACCCTTCTGGGTGTATGGCTCGATGCCAAACGAGATTTTGGGACGCGGCACCCCGAGGGCGTCGAGGGCATCCCAGGCTGGTTGGACCCGAAACGCGTCGTTTGGCAGTTGCTCGCAGAGGCTGCCAAGCCGAATCTGCGTGGGAGTCTGGTCATGGACGGCGGCGAACAGCTCCGCGCCCGCCATGTCCTTCATGATCATTTCACGCGCGAGGCCGAGCGGATCGAGGCCGGGCCAACTCCAGCCGTCGTTGCCGATCTCGATCCTGTAGGCGCTTCGCTCGCTCCGGAAATCGCCTTCGCGGGTGGTTTCGATGCCGGCCGTGGCTAGCGGGGATCGGTAGGGGTATACCGGCTCACCGGCGGTGGCGTAGGAGAGCCTGATCGGGTGGTCGCAGAGGTTCCGTCCGACATGGCCGCTGGTGTTGGCGACGCCATCCGGGAGCGCATCCGTGCGCGAGACGAGCAGGAGTTTGGCCGTCTCGATCGCGTTGCAGGCGACGACATAGAACGTTGCGGCCGCGGTGTGTTCGCTGCCATCCGGGCGCTTGTAGCGGATTCCCTGCACCGAGCCTTCCGGGTCGATTTCGACCGCCACGGCGACCGATTCGGGCATGAGAACCGCGCCATTCGCGACGGCAGCGTTCACGTGAACGCTTGCATCATATTTTGCCCCGATCGGGCAGATCGGGATGCACATCGCATTGCCGCAGCAGGGGGGGCGGCCCTCGTTTCCGACGGAGTTCCGGCCCTGCGGAGTTGGCACGACCGGCAGATTCAGTGGAGCACAGCGCTCCCGGAAGATCTTGTCGCTATAGGTCATCGGAATGGGTGGCAGCGGGTAACCCTCGCTTCTCGGCGAGCCGAGATCGAATTGGTCATCACCGGACACGCCGATTTGCTTCTCTCCGGCGAGATACCACGGCTCGAGCTCTTCGTACGAGATCGGCCAGTCAACGCCGACGCCGTGGCGGGTTTTCAGCTCGAAGTCGCTGGGGAGCAGGCGGATCATGCTGCCCAGCCAGTGCCAGGTGGTGCCGCCGACGACGCGAAGATAGGTGGACTGAAAGTCGGTTGCCGGGTCGCCGGGTTGAACGTAGTAGTCGTTCTTGGTGATGACCCGCGGCCACGGCGCCCAGGGTTGCTCCTCGTAGGCGGAATCGGGCGTCTGGATCAGCGCCGCGCGGTACCGGTTCGCTCCGTCGGCGCGGTTCACCGTCGTGCCCGCCTCGAGGATGCCGACCCGAAGACCGGCCAGCGAGAGTTTCCAGGCGATCAATCCGCCGGCGACGCCAGAGCCGACGATCAGGACATCGAATGCGCCGGCATCTTGCCGGGCCGGAAGCGCACGTGTCATGGAACGGTTCCTTTCCGGACTGGCGGATCAGACGACCTTCGGAGCCTCGGCCCAATCCCCGAAGCGTTTGCAGATGCTGGTGGAGGAGGTGTATTTCACAGCCTGCCATGATGAGAGGCCGTACCAGAAGGTGTCGCGTTCGGGCACTGCCACGCCCTTGTGCTCGCCGAGGTACCAGTAGAGGAGGATCGGGGTTGCCATCGGGTGCGCTGCCGGGGTCGCTGCGACGTTCGCCGGGTCGACCGTCAGCAACTGGTCGAGCAGGGCCTTGTCATCCGGGTCGGCATCATTGAGTTCGATGTACTGCGCCGCCCGGTTGGGATCGATTCTGCCGCCGCCAACGAGCGCTTGTGAGAGGGCGACAACGGCGTCGATCCTCGCCTTGTCCGGGGTTGC
>CAIPGK010000487.1 GCA_903864575.1 uncultured Chloroflexota bacterium | reverse complement strand
CGGGCGACGTACCCCGATGGCGCCGCCGTCGTACCGGTCACGCTTCTCGAACTGGTCGGCGCGTGGAGCGGCGAGATCGCGCGCCGGCCGATCCCGATCCGGCCCGGGGTCGACCGACCTTTGCGGATCGACATCCGCTCCGTGTTGTGGGAGGCCGGGATCGGGTTCGTCGAGAAGGCGCGCGGCTACGGGAGCGTCTTCGAGCTCGAACGCTGCCTGACGAGCGACGACCATGCGGACGGCGCAGCGGTGATCGAGCTTGCCTCGGGCGCGCTGGCCTATCGCTGCCTTCACAACCGCTGCCGGGACAAGGGGTGGGCAGATGTCCGCGAGATGTTGGGATTTGGGGACGGGGATCCGGGGCCGCCGCTGGTGGTGGGCGGGATCGATCTCGCGACCGGGGAGATTACGGAGGCTCCGGCGATCCGGGCGACGCAGGAGACGGAGGACGATCTGCCGTCCCATGTCGTCGACTACCCGGAGCCGCCGCTGGACTGCTTCTTCGGCTGGTTCCGCGAGTATCTCGACCTGGTGGAGCCGACGACCGAGGCGAGCGATGCCTTCCACCTCGCGGTCTCGCTGACGATCGTCGGGGCGATGATCGGACGGAACGCCGCGGTCGACTACAGCTCCTCCAACCTCCACGCCAATCTCTATTCGGTGCTGGTCGGCGCGAGCGGCTATAGCCGCAAGGACACCGCGATCCTGCGGGGTCTCAAGATCACCGACCTGCAGCTCGCCGCGGCGGCGGGCGGCCAGCACTATCCCCGGGCGTTCCAGCTCGTCTACAACGTGAGTTCCGCCGAGGGCCTCATCACCGATCTCTCGGTGAACGCGAACACGCTGCTCTACATCAGCGAGTTCTCCTCCCTGATGCGCAATGCGCGGCGCAAGAGCACCAACACGATCCTGCCCGCGCTGATCCAGGCCTACAACGGGATGCCGCTGCAGAACAACGTGAAGAAGGAGACCGAGCGCGGGTCGGTGGAGGCGCCGTGCCTGTCGCTGCTGGCCGCCACGCAACCCGAGGTGCTCGCCGCCGACATGACCGGCGAGGACATCGCCTCGGGATTCGCGAACCGGGCGCTGTGGTTCCCCGGCCAGGGCAAGGAGGCGCGTCCCCGGCCGCCGGGCCTCGACCGGCAGGCGGCGTGGGCGCTCTACGAGCGGCTCTGGAAGCACATCAACCGCAACTACCCGGTGGGCACGGTGTTGCCGCTGCACGAGGACACCCGGGAACTCTGGGACGAGTGGTACCAGCGGGACCGGGCGATGAAGGGACGGGATGCGGACGAGGACTCGATGCGGGTCCGGCACGCCGAATTCATCCACAAGGTCGCCCTGATCTTCGCGGTGGTCGACGGCGCCCGCGCGGTGCGGCAGCGCCACATGGAGCCCGCGATGCGGCTGCTCGACTGGGAGTGGGACGCGGTGCGGGTGCTGATGCGGGAGTGGGGCAAGGGAACGTTTTCGATCATCGAGAGCCGCATCCGGGCGGTGCTGCAGAAGTACGGACCGACGAACCGGCGGGTGCTGCAGGGGCGGTGCCGTGACCGGCGGTGGTCGGCGGTGGAGTTCGCGCAGGTGTTCAAGGCGATGAAGGAGAACCGGACGGTGGTGGAGGCGGGAGATGGCACGGTGGTGCTGGGGAGCGCGCTGCGATGAGTGTGGGACGCGCGGGACGATGCGGGACGGGATTTCCCGCGGTCGTTTCGTTGAATTCATGCGGAATCCGAGGCAATTGGGAACCGTGTGGGAATGCGGGAGCGACCGGCGGGGCGAAATCGTGTCCCACCGTCCCGCACCGGGTGGAAGACCGCTGGATTCCCCGTAACCACGCGGAGTTCCCGGTGGGACAGATCGATCCCGCATCGTCCCGCATTTCCCGCGGGGGAGGCCGCCGATGGTGTCGATGACCGAGGACTGGATCGCGGAACTCGCGCGCTGCCGGGATCCGGAGCGGCGACTGCGGCTGCTGATCGAACTCAGGCGGGACGTGGCCGAACTCGCGACCTGGCTCGACCGGGCGTGGGAGTGGCTGGATCGCAACCCGGGGCATCCCGGAGCGTACGACCGAGAGACGCAGCTGATCGTCCGGCTGCGGCTTTACGAGCGGGCGAGCGACGCGGTCGTGCGCGAGGAGCGGGCTGCGGCATGAGCGGTCTCGGCATCGGCGGGCTTTCGCCGGAGCAGCATCCGCTCTTCCGGCAGTCCGGGCTGCCGGCGCCTGCCGCCGACGGCTCGGTGCGGGTGCCGGGGAAGATCGTCTACCCGTCGTCCGCGGCGGCGATCGCCGATCTCTGGCGGCTGACAGAGAACCTGGCGCTGCTGCACGCGGAGCGCGAGGCCCTCGACCGCCGCCTGCTGCAGTTGCGCGAACGTCTTGCCGATCCCGCGCTCTTCGGTCATGCCCGGCGGGGGGATGCGGAGCAGCGGCACGAGGATCTCGTCATCGGGCGGGCGACGATCGAGTCGAGGCTGCAGGTGTCGATGCTGCTGGCAGGGGACATCTATCTCGCGTTGCCGGAGGGTGCGCGGGAGGGACTCGGCTGCCTCGGATGGGCGCCGGTGGTGAGCCGCGGCGCGATGCGGATCTGGCTTGAAGCGTGCCTGGCGACCGGATCGCTGCCGGTCCGGGAGGCGCCGTTTTGAGCGGGGAGGTGGTGGTGACGATTCCCGGGCCGATCCCGGAGTGCCTGTCGCCCAACGCTCGCTGCGATCGCCACGTCAAGGCGGACGCGATCGCGCTGGCGAGGCGGGCGGCCTACCTGTGGACGCGGGAGGCGTTGCTTCGCGCGGGTGGAGCGAGTCCGCTGCCGGCGCAGGGAGACCTGGTGGTGAGGTGGCTCGTGGAGCATGGCGGCCGGGCGAAGCGGCGCGATTTCGACAATCTCGTGGGCAGCCTGAAGCCCTATCTCGACGGGATCTTCGATGCGCTCGGGACGAACGATGTGCGGGTGGTCGCGGTGGTGGCCCGTCAGCGACCGGCCGCTGGCGAGAGCACGGTGACGTGCGAGGTGATCGCGGTGGAAGGAGACCGAGGATGGCCGTGGGGATGAATGTGCAGGAGCCGGACGAGGCGCGGCGACGTCCCTGGCTGCGGATGGAGGAACTGGCAGGACGGCTCGCGCCACACCAGGCGCGGTTCGACCGGCTGACGGAGGCGAACCGGCGGCGGGCGCACCTCGAAACGTTGATTGGCGTACTGCAGACGGAGCTGGCGCTGCAGAACGAGGAAATCCGGCGGCAGACCGTGGCGCTCCAGGACGAGGCGATGGTGGAACTCATCCGGTGCGGCGGCTGAATGAGACCGGGGTGGGCAGGGGACCGCGGCGGGGCGCCACGGGGGGATTGGCGGAAGCAGCGGCGGGATGGAGGCTGCCGGGAGCAGGAGATGACGTGGTTCGAGTGGTTCGCCGTACTGCTGCTGGCGCTGTACGTGTGGGGGATGACGCGATGAGCGCGCGCCCGATCGCCGGGCTGGCGCCGGGCAACCGGTGGCTCGGCCGGAGCGGGACCGGGAGGGTCGATGCCGAGACGCTGGATTCTGAACTGCGGGTCGTGCCGGACGCGTCTCGCCGTCATCGTGGTCGGGAGGCAGGCGGACCTGGAGCCGGGGGTCCGGGTCTCCGTCGACGCCGCCTCCCTCCGGCTGATCTGCCCGGCCTGCG
>CAIPGK010000486.1 GCA_903864575.1 uncultured Chloroflexota bacterium | reverse complement strand
TGCGCTCGGTGGCACATGCCGGTCTGACGACGAGTGCAGCCAGGAGGGTGGCCCGGTCACCTGTGACGACAACGGCATCTACTCCGATGGCGATCTCAACTGCTGTCGGTACGCCGGCGGCGGCTGCGGCAATGATCTCCACTGCTGCGCCGGGCATGTCTGCGTCGGCGGCGCCTGCACGGTCTTCTAGCGAAGGCAATCGTCTTGCGAGTACCATCGCCTTCGCGTGTCTCCGCGAGGGCGATGTCCACGTCAGGCAACCAACCCACAGCAAGGATGCCGGAGCCTTGAACGACTGATGCCCCCTCCACGCCGCCGACCCGCCGTGAAACCCTCCGCCGGACCTGTCACCGGTTCTCTCCCACCACCCGGATCGTTGCCTGGGACAGTTATCCGGGCCTATGGCAAATTCTTTGAAACTGCCATCGATGGCGGACCATCGCTGCTCTCGACCGTTCGCGGCAGCGTCCGGCGGGAACGCCTGCGGACCGATCTCGTCGCCGTCGGCGACCGGGTCTGGGTGACGGATGTGGGGGAGGGCGAAGGGCAGATCGAACTGGTGGAGCCACGCCGAAGCACGCTCGGGCGACTCGCGCGCCATACGAGCGATGTCGAGCAGGTCATCCTGGCAAACCCCGATCAGGCGCTCTTTCTCTTCTCCGTGCGCGACCCGGAGCCGCACCCCCGAATGCTCGATCGGTTTCTTGTCCTCGCCGAATCCCGCAATCTGCCGGCCGCGATCGGGGTCAACAAAATGGACCTCGATGGACCCGCGGGCAGCGGGTCACCATCGCTGGCGCGATCCATTTTTGGCGTTTACGAGACGTCCTACCCGGTGTTCTACCTCTGCGCTCGCACTGGTCTCGGATTCGACGACCTGCGGGGTTACCTGCGCGGACGGATCACCGCCGTCACCGGTCCGTCGGGTGTCGGAAAGTCCAGCCTCCTGAACTCCCTCGATCCGGAAGGTCTTCGGGATGTCGGCGTCATCTCCGACGCAACCGGCAAGGGCCGCCACACCACCACCGCGACCATCCTTCGCCGCATTCCCGGGGACGATGCAACCTGGGTTGCGGACACTCCCGGCATCCGCGCGCTCTCCCTGCTTGGTATTTCGCCCGATTCCCTGGACGCCCTCTTCCCCGAGCTGCGTCCCTTCCTCGGCGCGTGCTTCTACGCCGACTGCACGCACCTCCACGAACCGGGCTGCCCGGTTCGCGAGGCGCTCGAAGCCGGCAGCATCCCTTCCGACCGCTTCGAAAGCTACGCCGCGCTCCGGCGGGGAGAATCACTGGACTGACCGAGGAGCTCTGCATGGATGCAGGTGGAGAACGGCAACCATTCCGCCAGGCTGCCGGCCGGACAAAACTACCGTGAAACCGTCAGTTGTCGATCATTTCCGTAACTTGTCGCATCGAGCCAGAGACTGCCCTCGGCGAAGCGAGTGGCGCGAAACGGTGTCAAATCAACCAGGTTCGCCCGGCCGTCGGTCATCCACTCCGCGAGACAGATGCCAATGGCCGGGGCGGTCTTGAAGGAACTTCCGCTGTCCCCCGCCATCATCCAGAGCCCGCCGATCTCCGGCCAGTCGCTGATGATCGGATGGCCGTCCTGGCTTCGCATGTACGTGCCTGCCCAGCCGCCGCGCATGATGCCCTCGCGGAACGCAGGGAAGCGTTGCGTCAGCACATCGCGCGCGATGCTGACCGAGGCGGCCGGCGTTCCCTCGTCGAGATTGTCCGGATCCACGCCTCCGATCGAACGTTCTGCCCCAATCAGGGTCGCATGATCGCCAACCGGACGAATCCACGCGTGATTGATGGCATCGATCACAACCCGGTGCTTGCGGGAGTGGTCGATGGACGGCGGCCACCGGAAGATCACGACCTGCGTTCGCACTGGCTCCATGCCAAGGTCGATTCCAAGCGGTTGGAGGAGCGCGTTGGCCCACGAACCGGCGGCAACCAGCACCTTGTCCGTCGCTATCAGGCCCGAACCCGTTTCGACTCCGGTTACGCGGCCATGGTCAACCCGTATCCCGGTCGCCTCGGTCCAGGGGAAGATGCGAACTCCCAGTGCTCGCGC
>CAIPGK010000485.1 GCA_903864575.1 uncultured Chloroflexota bacterium | reverse complement strand
CCGTCCCGCCGTACACCTTCCGGGCGACCGGCATGGTCATCAAGTTCAAGGGCTTCATGGCCGTGTACATGGAAAGCCGGGACGAAGGTGACGAGCAGGATGAAGCTGAGAAGGCGCTGCCGTCGCTGGCCGTCGGAGAGGAGCTCGATCTTCGCAAACTCATGCCGGAGCAGCACTTCACGCAGCCGCCGCCACGCTTTACGGAGGCCGCGCTGGTCAAGGCGCTCGAGGAGCAGGGAATCGGCCGACCGAGCACCTACGCTCCGACGATCGCCACGTTGCAGGCTCGTGGCTACGTCACCACCGAACAGAAGAAACTCATTCCGACCGAACTTGGGTTGATCGTCAACGATCTGCTGGTCGAGCACTTCCCAAGCGTCTTCGACATCGGCTTCACCTCCCAGCTCGAAGGGGAGCTTGACGAGATCGCCTCCGGCGACCGCGCCTGGGTTCCAACCATGCGAGAGTTCTACGAGCCGTTCACGCAGACGCTGTCGCAGGCCGAGCGGACGATGGAGCGCGTTCGTCTTCGCGACGAGCCGTCCGACGAAGTCTGCGAGAAGTGTGGCCGGCCGATGGTGATCAAGCTCGGCAAATATGGAAAATTCCTTGCGTGCAGCGGGTTTCCGGAGTGCCGAAACGCCAAACCCTTGCTGGTTCGGACCGGAGTTCCGTGCCCATCCTGCAAGCAGGGCGAATTGGTCGAGCGGCGGTCGAAGAAAGGCCGCACCTTTTATGGATGCGAGCGCTACCCCGACTGCGACTTCGTCGCCTGGAACAAGCCGGTCGACACGCCGTGCCCGACGTGCGGGTCGCCCTACATGGTTGAATCCGGGCGCAATGGGCAGCTGCGATGCCCTGTCTGCCAGCCGGACCGGCCGAGGACCCCGAAAGCCGCCTAGAGCCAACCGCATGCGCCCCCGGGTGACCGGGGGCGTTTCCGTGGCTGGGGTACACTTTTGGGGACGTCCGCCAAACGCGGCGGACCTGCATCTCGCGGCCCGGCAGGCCATTCGACCTGGAACTTCCTTGACCACTTCCCACTTCAATGATGGATCGCCGCGAATGCACGCGACCACGATCCTGGGCGTGCGCCGGAATGGCCAGGTCGCAATGGCGGGCGACGGTCAGGTGACCCTCGGCGACGTCGTGCTCAAGCACGGCGCACGCAAGATCCGTACGCTCCATGATGGCCAGGTTATCGCGGGATTCGCTGGCGCGGTCGCTGATGCGCTCACCCTCTTTGGCCGGTTCGAACAGGAACTCAAGACCTGGGACGGCAACCTTCGGCGCGCCTCGGTGGAACTGGCGAAGGAGTGGCGGACCGACCGCTACCTCCGGCGACTTGAAGCTCAACTGATCGTCGGCGATCCCGACTCGCTGCTGGTGCTGTCCGGCGAAGGAGACGTCATCGAACCGGACGACGGCATCGCCGCGATCGGATCCGGCGCTCCCTACGCCACGGCCGCCGCCAAGGCACTGTTGGAGCACACCGAACTTGACGCCCGAGCCATCGTCGAGGCATCGATGGCCATTGCGGCCAATCTGTGCATCTTCACGAACGACCGGTTCACGGTGCATTCGGTAACGCAAAGCGGCGAGGCGATGCAACCACCCGAGGGCGATGCGGAACTTCCGCTGGGCGGGTATCAACCGCCAATCGGCGAAGAGGATTCCTCCGACGATTCGGATGACAGCGACGACGACGCGGCGTTCGATCATGCCGGCGAGGACGAGTAACGCGCAATGGTTGAAGCAGCACGCCGCTCCGCGCCTCCCGCGCCAACCGGACGACTGACCGGGGACGGAGAGGAATACCGATCCCCTGTCGAGAACTACACCCCGGCGCAAATCGTCTCGGAGCTTGACAAGTACATTGTCGGGCAGGCGGATGCCAAGCGCGCTGTGGCGGTGGCGCTGCGCAACCGCTACCGGCGGCAGCTTCTGCCGGAGGAGTTGCGAAGCGAGGTTGTTCCCAAGAACATCCTGATGATCGGCCCCACCGGTGTCGGCAAGACCGAAATAGCCCGGCGGGTTGCGAAGATCGTCGAAGCGCCGTTCCTCAAGGTGGAGGCGACCAAGTTCACCGAAGTCGGCTACGTCGGCCGTGACGTGGAATCCATCGTGCGCGACCTCGTGGAAGTCGCCATCGACATGCTCCACGGACAGAAACTCGAGCAGGTGAAGGATGAAGCCGCGCGCGCCGCCGTGCAGCGGCTGGTCGACCTGTTGGCCGAGCAGGCCTCAGGTCCGCCGCCGCCCGCCCGCAGCCGGCAGCGTGGCAGCGCTCCCCCGCCGACACCACGGCAGGACGCCGCTGCCCAGCGCCGGGCCGAACGCGAGCGCGAGCGGTTGCTGGAACTCCTCGAAGGCGACGCCCTCGAAGAGGAGACGGTCGAGATCGAGATTGAAACGGATTACGATCCCTATGAGGCGTCAGACCATCTCGGGGGTCTCTCGGCCGACGATCTTTACGACACCTTCCAGGACTTCCTAGATGGCTATCTGCCGCCCCCCCGCCGAACCCGCCGCAAGGTGTCCGTCCGTGAGGCTCGCCGCATCCTCCAGCAACAGGAGGCGGACCGTCTCGTGGATTTCGATGCGGTGGTCGAGGCGTCGATCAATCGGGTCGAACAAGCCGCAGTCGTGTTCATCGATGAGATCGACAAAACGGTCTCAGGCGAGGGCGAATACGGCGGCGACGTGTCTGGCGAGGGCGTTCAGCGGGACCTGTTGCCGATCATCGAAGGCTCGGTGGTGATGACCCGCTACGGGCCGGTGCGCACCGACCATGTGCTCTTCATCGCCGCCGGGGCGTTCCACGATTCCCGGCCGTCGGATCTGATACCGGAACTCCAGGGCCGATTCCCGATTCGGGTCGAACTGTCGAGCCTGACCGAAGAGGACATGTACTCGATCCTGACCAAACCGAGAAACGCGCTGACGAAGCAGTACGTCGCCTTGCTCGGCACGGAAGGGCTGGAACTGGCGTTCGAGGAAGACGCTCTCCGGG
>CAIPGK010000484.1 GCA_903864575.1 uncultured Chloroflexota bacterium | reverse complement strand
ATGAGTTCCGCGAGTTCCTGGCCGTCGATGAGGACGATGCGCATATCGATGCGTGAGGTGTAATCGCGTGCGTCGGCGGTGAAGGTGGAGGTGGTGATCATCACGCCGAACCAATCCGATCGTTTCCCGATGACGCTGGTCATCCTGTCCAATCGGCACATATCCGTCTATCTCCGTGCAAGCAGGGGAACGGTTTGCACCGGTGCTAGGATTGCCTCCTCGATTCCGGCGCAGGAACGCCAGCGGGCGCGGCAGGAGGGTTTCGCATGACGGCAGATCGGACCCCGGAGGAGCTCGTCGCGCGTCTCGAGCGCGACGGGGTGGAGCACCTCTGGGTCGTCTACACCGATTACAACGGACGCACGCAGGGGAAGTCCGTGCCGCGGCCGCGATTTGCGGGAACGGCGGCGAAGGGGATCACCTTCGCGCAGGCGAATCTCGGACACTCGCTGGTCGATCACGCCCCGGTGGACACGGGTTTCGCGGCCGACAGCGGCGACTTCTTCGCCGTGCCGGACCCGGACGCGCTCAATCCCTATCCGCTGATGGCCGACACCGCCCGCGTCATCTGCTGGATGCGCGCCGAGGGGGGAGATTCGTGGGATGGCTGCCCGCGGACGATGCTGCAGCGGCAGGTCGACGCCTACGCCGCGCGCGGTCTCGGCGTGCAGGCGGCGTTCGAGCCGGAGGGGTACTTCTTCCGGTTCGACGAGGCGGGCGCGGCCTCCCCGCTCTCCGATCGCAACATGTTTTCCATCGCCGCGCTCGACCAGCAAGCGGAGGTCCTCCACGCCATCTCCGACACCCTCGAAGCGATGGGCGTCGCGATCGAACAGGTCGCGGCGGAGTGGGCGCCGGGGCAGTTCGAGGTCAACCTCAAGCACGATGTTCCGATGCGGGCCGCCGACAATCTCGTGACCACCAAGGATGTCGTGCGCGCCATCGCGCGGCGGCACGGGCTGGTGGCCACGTTCATGCCCAAGTTCAGCGAGGCGATGGGCGGCTGCGGGTTGCATGTCCACCTCAGCCTCACCGACCTCGATGGGGCCAGCGTGTCGGAAGGCGACGGGCACCCGAGCGGGCTCTCCGTTCTCGGGCAGGCGTTTCTGGCGGGAATCCTGGCGCACGGGCGGGCGCTGGTCGGCGTCGGGTCTCCCACCGCCAACAGCTACAAGCGGCTGCAGCCCGGGTCGTGGGCGCCGGCGCACGCGGCCTACGCCGTCGCCAACCGGTCCTCGCTGGTTCGCATCCCCGGCGGGCGGCGGCGGCGGGTGGAGTTCCGCTCGGGAGACAACCTGAGCAACCCCTACCTCTTTCTCGCCGCCCTGCTGGCCGCCGGGCTGGATGGCATCGAGCGCGATCTGCCGCTCGGCGCTCCGGCCGAGGGCGACCTCGGGATGCTGGATGCCGCCGAACTGGCCCGTCAGGGGGTCGTCATGCTGCCGCGCCGGGCGAACGAGGCGCTCGACGCCGTTGAGGCCGATCCGGTGGTGATGGCGTCGCTCGGCCCGGTCATCGGCCCGGAATGGCTCCGGGTCAAGCGATTCGAACTCGCCGAATACGAAACGACCGTCTCCGCGTGGGAGCGGGACGCCTACCTGCGAGGCTGATGGGCTTTTTGGCTGGTCGGCTTGCAGGAGAGCAGGCCTCCCCCGGTCCGAAAGGCCTATCAGCCCATCAGCCCATCAGCCCATCAGCCCCTGAAAGGATCGACGATGTACGACTTCCGTGAGATTCCGGTGATCGACAACCACTGCCACCCGTACCTGTTCGAGGTGAACCCGGCGCGATATGAGCCGCTGGACACGTTCGTCGGCACGCGGGACGGCTCGGCGGAGTCGATCGCGCACCGCGACGCGATGATCTACCAGCGCTGGGCGACCCGTGAACTGGCGGCGTTTCTCGGGTGCGCGCCGACCATCGAGGCGGTGGCGAAGGCCCGCGCAGCCGTTGGCGACGAGGGGACCTACGTGAAGCGCCTCTTCGCCAGCGAGGGCGTGCAGGGGCTGGTCATCGACACCGGGTACCCGCAGCCCCCGGTCGACATGACGCGCTTCCGCGAGCGCGTGCCGACCACGCTCTACCCGGTCTACCGGATCGAGCCGCCGATCAAGGCGCTGCTTGACCGCCGCGTAAGCGACTTCAGCGAGTTCGTCCGCGCGTTCGAGGACGGCATTCGCCGGGCGATCCGCGAGGAGGGGTTCATCGCGGTCAAGTCGATCATCGCCTACCGCACCGGACTCGATCTGGATCTCGCCAACGAACCGGATGGGATGGGCGCGGCGGGTCTGGCGATGGCGCTTGCCGAGCCGGATCGGATGATGGCCAGCAAGGCGCTACGCGATCATCTGATCTTCCGCGTTCTTCGGCTCTGCCGGGATCTGGATGTCTCGTTCCATATCCACACCGGCATCGGGGATCCGGACATCGTGCTGGCGCGGTGCAACCCGGCCCTGCTCAACGAGACGTTGAAGCAGCCGCAGTACCGCGAGACGCGGGTGGTGCTCATTCACTGCTACCCCTACGTCGAGGAGGCGTCGTGGATGGCCTCCGCGCTGCCGAATGTCTGGATGGATCTGTCGGAGGGCGTGCCCTTCGCGCTCGTGGCGACGGACCGCATCTTCGAAAAGGCGCTCGACCTCGCGCCTTTCAACCGCATCTTTTTCGGATCGGATGCGTTTTCCGGGCCCGAGCAGACGTGGCTGGCGGCGAAGGTCTCCAAGCAGGCGCTGGCCCGCGTGCTCGGCACGCTGCACGAGCGGGGCTACATCACCGCGGGCGAAGGGCCGGAAATCGCCGAGGCGATTCTGATCGGCAACGCGAAGCGGATGTACGGGGCCTGACCTTCCGGACGAGACCCGTGACGCGCCGCCCCCCGCCGCGAGGGTGGCCCGTCAGTCCCGGATGTCGAACGCGGCGACGACGGCGCGCTGCAGCGACGGATGCTGGTCAAGCATTCCATCCACGCTCATCCGCATCGCGGACGCCAGTTGAATGAACTCCAGCGGAGTCAGCGACAGGGTGACGAAGTCGATTTCCAGATCGATGCGGTCGTCCTCGGAGAGCGTATCCTTCGCTCGCACTGGGGCGCGGACGACGGTCTGGAGTCCGGTTTCGGGCCAGATCATGTCGAGAAGGTCGATCTCGTCTCGGTGGTTGGTCGCCATTGGCAGATCCATCATGATGCGGGAGCGCGCGAGTGGCCATGCACGAGAGCATACTCCCAGCGGTCGGTGACGGGCCGGTCGGAGATAACCACCGGGTCACGCGTCCGCGGCTCGTGTATCTCAAGGTTCCGAAGACTGCCTCCTCCAGCGTGATGCGCATGGTTCAGGAAGCGCTCGAACTGGGAACCAATCAGATCTTGAGCGGTACAAGTTGGTTCGGCGAGGAGGCAACCCCGCCGGACGATCGCTACAAGGCAGTCATGGCGCACGTCACGTGGAACGATGCGGCCAGGTTGCTGGATGACCCAACAGCCTGGGTCCCGATCGTGACCTTGCGCGACCCGTTGGAGCGCACCGTCTCGCACTACCGCTACCTGCGGCAACGGGCCCTTCAGACGAACCTGCTATCGCGGTTTCGGCCTGTCTGTGACGAGGCGCTCGCTCGCCCGCTTCGCGAGTTGGTTCATGACGAGACGAGCGCCTTCCACGGGTGGACGATGCCGGTCCAGACCTTCTTCCTGGGCGCGGATTTGCCCTGTGGAATTCCGGAAGTGCGGTTGCCGGACACAGTGCATTCGCCAGACTTCCACCATCAGGCGTTGCAATGCGCGCTGGACCGGTTGCACCGGTTGGCGTGGATCGGGATTGTCGAGACCTTGCCCCGCGACATGCGAACGCTGGCGTTCAGCCAGGGGTGGCCAGTGCCCGACGTGCTGCACGACAATCGGACGACACCGGTTGGCGCCGACTCAGACGCCTTCAGCGAACTCGATCCTGCCACGCGCCGGGTGCTGGCCAACCGGCTCGCGGCAGACTACGTGCTGCTGGAATGCGCCCGCGAGATTGCGGCGGAGCGGTATGGCGAGATGGTCGAAACCATGGGGATCGCGGCCAGCAGGCGGAACGGGCGGGCATGAGCAGGTGGCCGATCGGACCTGCGAGCGCAGGGGTCAGGCTGAGGTCCTGGCAGGAGCCGGGAGCGAGTTGGTGAGCGGGAGTGGTTTCGCCGCGTCGTTCGCCAACGCCGGACCGGGGGAGACTGGCGTGCGAGGCAGGCCCGGGCTGGTGTTCATCCGGCCACCGAAGACGGCGTCAACCAGTGTCGAAGACATGATCAAGTCGTCGCTTGGACTGACTGCTGAACATCTGGTTCCGGACCAGACGGTTTTCCATGGTTCAGCAGACGCGATTGCGCCACAGCATCGCTTTGTGCGAGGTCATGTCACGTGGGACGATGCAGCCTGGATGGTTGCCGATCGTTCGGCCTGGCTGCCGATCATGACGATTCGCGATCCTCTCGAGCGCACGCTGTCGCAGTACCGTTTCCTGAGGCAACGCGGGGAAGTCCGGCGCCGCGAAGGGAAGCGCCAGCCAATGTTCGATGAGGTGCTGGCAAGACCGCTTCGCGAATTGATCGTTGACGAGTCGAGCATGTTCTACAACTGGACGATGCCGGTCCAGACCCTGTTTCTCGGGTCGCCGCTTCGTGGCCGGCCGCCGACCGGCCCGCTCGGTGACGAGGTGCGATCGCCTGCGTGTCAACACGGGGCGTTGTGTCGCGCGCTCGAGCGACTGGAGCGGTTGGCGTGGATCGGGATCGTCGAGAGCCTTGGCCGCGATATGCAGGTGCTCGCGTTCAGCCAGGGCTGGCCAGTGGCCGATACGAACCATTCCAACCCCACGGCGCCGGTTGACGATGAGTCGGCTGCCGCGAGTGAGCTCGATCCCGCTCTGCTGCGGCTGCTGGCCAACCGGCTTGCGGCAGACTATGTGTTGCTGGAGTGCGCCCGCGAGATTGCGGCGGAGCGGTATGGCGAGATGGTCGAAACCATGGGGATCGCGGCCAGCCGGCGGAACGGGCGGGCCTGAGCAGGTGGCCGATCGGACCTGCGAGCGCAGGGGTCAGGCTGAGGTCCTGGCAGGAGACAGGAGCGAATCGGTGAGCGGGAGCGCCGTTGCCGCGTCTGCTAACGCCGGACCGGGAGAGACTGGCGTGCGAGTCCGGCCCGGGCTGGTGTACGTTCGGCCACCGAAGACGGCGTCGACCAGTGTCGAGAACCTGGTGATCGCTGCGCAAGGTCTGTCGGCTGAGACGTTGGTGCAAGTTGCGGAGATCTATCCGGACCGGAATGGAGCCGTCGACCCGCGCAAGTGTCTCGTTGGCAAGGGCTACCATGTCACCTGGAACGATGCGGCCCGGTTTCTTGCCGATCCCGCAGCCTGGCGGGCGATCATGACGCTCCGCGATCCGATCGCCCGCACACTGTCCCACTACCGGTTCCTGCAGCAGACGGCGCATGCCGCCCGATCACCAGGGGCACATCAGCGATTGCTCGAGGAGGCGCTGGCGAGACCACTTCGCGAGCTTATCGTTGACGAATCGAGCGAGTTCTTCAACTGGACCATGCCGGTCCAGACCTTTTTCCTCGGCTCGACGCTGCGTGGCTCCGATCCAAGCGGACCGGCGCGTCTCCTGCCTGATACCGTGCGATCTTCGGCGGCGCACCATGAGGCGCTGCGCTGTGCGCTTGGGCGGCTCGAGCGCCTGGCGTGGATCGGGATTGTGGAGAGCCTTGACCGCGATGTGCAGGTGCTCGCGTTCAGTCAGGGGTGGCCAGCGCACGGCCTGCTGCACGACAATCGGACGGCAACGGGTGGCGATGCGTTGGCTGCGTCCAGCGAACTCGATCCCGCGACCCGGCGAGTGTTGGCCGACCGGCTCGCGGCGGACTACGTGCTGCTGGAATGCGCCCGCGAGATTGCAGCGGAGCGCTACCGGGAGATGGTCGAGACCATCGGGAGCGTGGTCAACCGGAGCGAAGGGCGGGCGTGACCGGGTGTCCATCCGGGCGGGGAGCGCCGGGTGCTGCGTTCCGATTCGGCAGGAGCCAGGAGCAACCAGGTGAGCGGGAGCAAGAGCGTCGCCAGCCCTGGAAGGAATGATGAGGCGACACGGGCCAAACCGGGACTGGTGTTCATCCGGCCGCCGAAAACTGCGTCCTGCAGCGTCGAGAACGTGATCAAGCTGGCGCTTGGTCCATCGGCTGACTATGTCGTCCCAGCCAAAACGGTTCAACTCGGCCGGGTGGGCGCTCTTGACGCGAAGCATTGTTTCGTACGCGGACATGTCACGTGGAACGACGCCGCGTGGTTGGTCGCCGATCCCGCGGCATGGCGGCCGATCATGACCTTCCGCGATCCGATCGAGCGCACGCTGTCCCACTATCGGTACCTGAGGCAGCGCGCGTCCTCTCCGCGCCTCGATCTGGACAACGAGCCCCTGATCAGGGAAACGCTGGCACGGCCGCTGCGCGATCTGATTCATGACGAGTCGAGCGGGTTCTTCAACTGGACGATGCCGATCCAGACCCTTTTTCTTGGGTCGACACTGCGCGGCCGGGATCCGCGGCATCCGCTTCCTGATGAGACCCGGTTGCTGGACGATCGCGGCGAGGCGTTGCGATGCGCGCTTGGGCGTTTGGATCGCCTGGCGTGGATCGGCATCGTCGAGAGCCTCGACCGCGATCTGCGGGTGCTCGCGTTCAGCCAGGGGTGGCCTGTTGTCGATGCACCCCACGCCAACCGAACGAAAGCGGTCAGCGCTGAGTCGGCCGCCTTCAGCGAACTCGATCCCGCGACCCGGCAGGTGTTGGCCGACCGGGTCGCGGCGGATTACGTGCTGCTGGAGAGCGCTCGCGAGATCGCGGCGGAGCGCTACCGGGAGATGGTCGAGACGATCGGGATGGTGCATAACCAGCGAGGAGAGTCGGCGTGATCTGTTTTCCGGGCCGAACCAGGCGAGCGGGGCGCAGGGTCAGGTGCCAGCGCGTATCGGGAGCGAGACGGTGGGCGTGAGCAACAGCGTCGTCAACGGCGGACAGCGAGAGGAGGCGGCACGAACCAAACCGGGGCTGGTGTTCATCAGACCGCCGAAAACCGCGTCGACCAGTGTCGCGTACCTGGTCAGATCGTTGCTTGGGCTGACGAGGGACCACCTGGTTCCGGACACTGCTGTGTTTCGCGGTTCACCTGACGCCATTGAGCCAAGACATCGTATGGTGCTGGGGCATGTCACGTGGGACGACGCAGCATGGCTGCTTGCGGATCCCGCCGCGTGGCAGCCATTCATGACGTTTCGCGACCCGATCGACCGCACGGTGTCGCACTATCGGTACATCAGGCGACTGCCGCCCCAGTATCAGCCAGAAGACGAGCATCGTCGGATGTGCAGCGAGGCGCTGGCTCGACCGCTGCGCGAACTGGTGTACGACGACACGAGCGGGTTCTACAACTGCACGATGCCGCTCCAGACCCTCTATCTCGGCTCGCCGCTCCGTGGCCGGGTCCCCGCCTATCCGCTGCCAGACGAGATACGGCTGGTCGAGTACCAGCAGGCGGCGCTGCGCAGTGCGCTTGGGCGGCTCGAGGGGTTGGCGTGGATCGGGATTGTGGAGAGCCTCGCCCGCGATGTGCAGGTGTTTGCGTTCAACCAGGGGTGGCCGCCGGTCGATGCGCCCCACGAGAACCGCACGATGCCGGTACGCAATGAATCAGCGGACTCCAGCGAGCTCGATCCCGCGACCCGGCGGGTGCTGGCAGACCGGCTCGCGGCAGACTATGTCTTGCTGGAGAGCGCCCGCGAGATCGCGGCGGAGCGGTATCGCGAAATGGCCGAGACGATTCCGGGCGTGCGTGGCAGGAGTTGAGGGCGTGGAATCATCGGGGCTCCCGTGGTCGCGGCGCGTGTCGATGATTTGGCGGTGCAGGCTGGGAGACCGGTGGCCCAGGTTCCTGATGTTCCTCGCTCTGGAGGACCGGGAGACGCTCGGCATGGGTCTCTGCGAGTGTGGAGCCGCGCGGGCGGGGTGATCGCTCCGCCGTTGAACCAGTGGTGCAAACCGGGTGCTACCATGCGCTCCCGCCGACGCAGGCGGCTTCCGAGCGACACGATCGGGGTGCGACGAAGATGAGGCAAACGATTTCGGCGGCATCACTCTCACGGCGAACCATAGTGAAGGCGGCCGCGGGACTGGGAATTGCGCTCCCGGCGGCGTCGAGCCGTGCGTGGCCCGTCAGGGCAGAGGGTGGGGACCCGGAGACGCTCGTCGTGGGAACGGCGGCGTCGGCGTCCGATATCGATCCCCACTCCGCCTACGACGGCCGGTCCAACATGATCATCTACGGCATCTACGAGCAGTTGATGCGACTGGAGGACAACGCCACCGACCGCTACATCCCGCTTATCGCCGAGTCCTGGACCAGCAACGAGGACCAGAGCGTCTGGACGTTCACGCTGCGGGACGGGGTGACCTTTCACGATGGATCCGCCTGCGACGCCGCCGCGGTCAAGGCGTCCTTCGAGCGGATGGTCGGGATGGGGCTTGGGCCCTTCATCGTGATCCAGCGATTCCTGCCCGATCCGGCCACGCAGATCTCGACGCCGGATGCGCGCACGGTGGTCTTCGATCTCGGATCGCCGCAACCGATGTTCGAGGCGGCGATCGCCGCTCCCTACGGCTCGTTCATCGTCAACACGAAGGTGACGATGGCGAACGAGCAGGATGAGGACATGGGGCACGGCTGGCTCCAGTTGAATGCCGAAGGCGCCGGCACCGGACCGTACCGGCTGTCGAGCTTCGAGCCCGAGCGGGAAACGGTGCTGGAGCGGTACGAGGACTACTGGGGCGGCTGGGACGGCAACCACTTCTCCAGGGTCATCGTCCGGGTCGTGCCGGAGGGCGGAACCCTGCGGCAACTGCTCGAGCAGGGGCAGATCGACATGGTCGACAACCTCACCCCGGAGGATACCGACGCCCTCGCCGCCAATCCCGAGCTTCGCGTTGACCGCGATTACACCACCTCGGATGGCTACATCATCATGACCGTCGCCGGTCCGCTGGAGTCGGTGGCGGCGCGGCAGGCGATGTGCTGGGCGTTTCCCTACGATGATGTCGTCGATGGCATCTATCAGGGGTACGCGAAGAAGGGGAGTGGACCGCTTGCCGAACTGTGCCGCGGGTATGATCCTGCCACGTTCGTCTACTCGACCGATCTCGACAAGGCGCGGAGCCTGCTTGCCGAGGCGGGCGTGACGGAGGGCACAACGGTCTCGATGATGCTGATCGGCAGCGACGAGGCGGCCAAGCAGATGGCCCAGTTGTACGCCGCGAACCTCGCCATGATCGGGATCACGCTGGACATCCAGGCGGTCGACCAGAGCACCTTCATCTCCACCGCCTACGGCGAGGCCCCGGCCGACGAGCGCCCGAACATGTTCCCGTGGTTCTGGCAACCGGACTACAACGACGGCTGGGACCACCTCTGGCCGCAGGTCGCCTGCGATGCCTCGTTTGGCCGTGGCGCGAATGCAGGGGTTTACTGCAACGAGCAGGTCGATACGTTGCTGGAGGCGGCGCGGGACGCCGGCGACCCCGAGACCTATCAGGCGGCGCTTTCCGAGATCCAGAACCTCATCTCGCGGGATGATCCCGCGGGCATCTACTACGTGCAGATCCAGTGGATCACGATCCTGCGGAAGGACATCGACGGATTCGTCGGGGTGAACCCGATCGCGACCGGTCTGTATGACTTCTACCGGCTGTCGCGGGTGACCGCGTAACCGGGACGCACGGGTTGTAGAACATGCGTTCAATGTCTATACTGCCGCTGACGATCCCACGAGGGACACGGAGGCGGCCATGGACGAGCGCGAGGAGTATGGTGGTACGGGGATGGGCGTGGGCGTGGGCGCGGACGCGGAGCCGGGCGCGATCCGCGAGGCCGCGGGAGCGAGCCGGTTCGATCCTACCCCGTACCTCCGTCAACTGCGTGGCCGCGGCGTGAGCGGCGAGTATCTCGATGTGAAGTGGCGGCTGCTCTGGTTGCGCACGGAGCATCCCGATGCGCGCATCGAGACCGAGCATGTCCAACTCGAGCCATCGATGGCGGTCTTCAAGGCGACCGTCACCCTGCCGACCGGCGGCATGGCCACGGGCTATGGCAGCGAGACGCCCGGCGACTTCGGGGACTACATCGAGAAAGCCGAGACGAAGGCCATCGGCCGTGCGCTCAACGCCCTTGGGTATGGCGCGCAGTTCCGCGAGCCGGGAGATGAGGAGAGCCCGTCCGGGGCGCGCCCGGCCGCCGGCGGCCGGGGTCCGATCCAGCGATCGTCCGGGCAGTCGTATCGGGCTGCGCCCGCCCAACCCTCCCGCGAGCCGCGTTCGATGGCCCCGGAAACGTCGTCTCGGCCGATCGAGCTGAACGCGAATCGCGATCGCGCCGCGGACCGTTCGGCGCCGTCAGATGGCGTCGAGCAGGAAGGGGAGGGCGCGTTCACCTGGGCTGCGTTCCGGGAATGGGTGGCCGGCATCGGATTCAACTCCCGCGAGGAGATCAACCAGTTGCTTGGCCGCGACACCTCCGGCATGAGCCCGACCGAACTTCGGGACGCGATCATCGCTGCCCGCGCCTGACACCGGCCCTGCGTTGACGGCGTACTTGGGGTACCTTGACGCAAGCGCGGCGACGGACGGCAATGGTGAATGCGGCATCGCCGGCAGACGGCGGTTCGTTGCGCGCGGCGTCCGATCCCGGCACCTCCGGAGCCAATGGCGGTGGGTATACCCGTCCTCGCGGTCACCGATGAAATCGACCCGCGCATCCACAGTTCGACGGTTCGCGAGCGGCTTGGCCACGTCGCGTTCGTCATTGGCTGCGGCGATCTGCCGACCGGCTACCTCGAGTTCCTGGCCGACGCGCTGAACAAGCCGGTCTACTTCGTGCTGGGCAACCATGTCGACGAGTTGCGGCGAGGCGCCGGACGCAACGACGCCAGGAAGCCGCTCGGCGCGATCGACCTCGGCGGCAGGGTGATTCGCGATTCCCAGTCAGGGCTGATCCTCGCCGGGATTCCCGGCTCACCGCGCTATGGCGAGCGGGAGCCTGCCCAGTATGCGGAATGGGAAATCTGGCTGATGATCGCCCGCATGGCCCCCCAACTGTTCTGGAACCGCTGGCGGTATGGCAGGGCGCTGGACGTGCTGGTGACTCACGCGCCGCCCCGTCATGTGGGCGACCGCGAGGACCACGCCCACCACGGGTACGAGGCGCTCCGTTCCTTCCTGAGGGCCTTTCGGCCCCCGGTCCAGTTGCACGGCCACATCCACCTGTATGACAGGAGCGTGCCGTCGGTTCACCAGTTCGAGCAGACGCAGGTCATGAATGTCTTTCCGTACAAGGTCGTCGATCTCGCGCCTGCCGGGGTGACGGCGCGGCAGCCGGAGTCCGCGTCATGAGCCGGCCATTCGAGACGGAGGTGCGTCAGGATTTCGAGCGTGCCCGCCAGAAGGCGGTGCTGCATGACCTGCTCGCCGTCTTCCAGCGCCGGCCGAACGACCTCGTTCCCTATCACGAGGTGCGGCAACGGGTCGCGCCGGAGTCGGAGAGCTACCGCGGGCTGCAGACCGTGCGGATCGATCAGATCGTCGGCAGCATGGACCGCTTCGACGACTTCGACCGCGCATTCCTGCCGCGCAAGCGCTTCACCGCCGGACGCTGGCAGAACGTGGACCGCGCCTACTACCAGGATGTCCGACTGCCGCCCATCCAGCTGTACAAGGTTGGGGATGTCTACTTCGTGAAGGACGGCAACCATCGCGTCTCGGTGGCGCGGGGCCGCGGGCAGGAGTTCATCGACGCGGAGGTGATCGAGGGCCACATTCGCGCCCCGCTGCGACCGGAGATGCGCCCGGATGAATTGCTGCTGCAGGCAGAGTATGCCGAGTTCCTGCGGCGCACGAATCTCGACCGCATACTGCCCGATCATGATATTCGCCCGACCGCGCTCGGCCGTTACGATGAAATCTGGGAGCACATCGAAGGACATCGCGGCTGGCTGGAGGCCATTCGGCACCACCCCGTCGATGTTGAGGACGCCGTTGAGGACTGGTACACGTATATCTACGAGCCCATCGTCAAGACTGCCCGCGAGCGCGGCCTGACCGAGCGATTTCCCAACCATACCGAAGCCGACATCTACCTCTGGGTGATCCGGCATCGATGGGAACTCGAGAAGCAACTCGGGCACGATGTCGGTCCTGCGGGGTCTGCCGAGGACTTCGCCCTCCATGGGGGCGGGCCATCGAGCCTGCGGGACCGCCTCGCCCGGATGCTGCCTGGCCGCCGGCGGTAAATCGGCCGGGAGACCGGAAGCCTCATCGCCGCACGAGTCGCCCGATCCGGGCCTCGGCGATGGCCGCGAAGTCCGCGGGGATCGCGCTGGACGTTGGCAGCGGGAAAAGGTCCGGGGCGAGCGCGGCAGCGCGGACCGCGAAGTCGCCCAGCCGTTGAAACAGTTCGGCGGTTGTGACCGGAGGCGGGTAGTCAGGAATCGACAGGGCCCGGACGGCGGCGGCGGCGGCGATGGCCTGCCGCTCCTCGGCTTCCCAGTTGCGGCTGTCGAGCGCCGTGCCAAGGCAGGCGGCCGCATGATCCATCCAACGCGCGTCGACAAGGGGACTGGGCAAGCGCCGCCAGTCGGCGGTGATGCCATCGTCGCGGATCCGCTCGTGATGGATCGCCCCGGGAACTCGCAGGAACTCCCCGGCGGCGGCCAGCGCGACCAGCCATTGGACATCCGCGGCGAAGCCGTCGCGGCGGGAGTCCAGGAGATCGGTCGCGAGCGCCGCCTCGGTGCGTATCACCCCGCGCCACGGTGCGCCGCTCCAGTAACGGAGGAGAATGGCGCAAACCCGCTCGCAGGGGGAGCCAGTCAGCGATTCGGTGGCGGAACCTGCAGGCAGGCCGTTCCCTGCGACCTCGCCGTATGCGAGGACGGCGGCAGGGGCGTGGTCGAGCGCGGCGGCGAGCCGTGCGAGGTAGTCCGGTTCGACTCGGTCATCGGGGAGGACGACGCAGAGCCGGGGCGTCGTTACGCGATCCAGCAACCAGTTGACATTGCCGGGCCAGCCAAGGCGGGATGGCTGGGCGATGATTCGGAACCGGGGATCGCGCTCCCACTGGCGGCAGACCTCCAGTGAGCCGTCCGGCGAGGGATCGACCGAGACGAGGACGCGGAAACCGGGGTGGGTCTGCACGGCGATCGAAGCCAGCGCCTCGCCGATGAGGGGGGCGCTGTTGTCGACCGGAACGCAGACGGTTATCTCGGGCGCCTCCGACATGGATGCTCTCCGTGAACAGATTCCT
>CAIPGK010000483.1 GCA_903864575.1 uncultured Chloroflexota bacterium | reverse complement strand
CGGGTCAGCACGCGCAGACCGCTTGCCTCCAGTGGCGAGGCGAGCGCGGAGAGATGGCGGTTCGCGGCGGCCTCCACGTCCCGGCGGCTGTCGTCCCAAACGGATTCATCCGTCGTGGCATCGAAGGTCGGGTGGTCGACCCGGATATCGCGGAGGATTTCGGTCAGGTCGACGATCCGCAGCAGCACCAGCGGCAGACCCAGGTCCCGCGCGATGGCCGCCGCCGCCGGGATCGCATCCTCGGCCCGCGGCGATCCATCTACCGGGACGACCACGCGAGCCGGTTCGACGGCGGCAAGTTCGGGGCGGGCGATCAGGACGGGCGTGACCGCATGGCGCGCCACCCGATCGGCGACGCTCCCGAACATGACCCTGCCGACGGCGCCGCGGCCGTGGGTGGTCATCACGATGACGTCGCCGCGGCCGGCCTCGTCGATGATGATGGCCGCTGGATCGTCACCGAATCGGACTTCCGTGGTGACGGGGGTTCCAGCCGGAAACGCCGCAGCCGCCAGTGCAAGCGCTGCTTCAGCCTCGTCGCCCGCGCGCTCGCGGATGGCAAGCGCATCGCCGGGCGTAAGGCTGCCGACGATTGCGGGCATCTCCGATTCGACCCGGAGGAGATGCAGCGAGCGGGCTGGCAGCCGGCGCGCCCACGGGAGGGCCGATGCGGCCACCGGCGAACCATCGAGGGGAACGATCGCACGTTCGAACATGATTCCTCCAACTGCTTGAATGACCGATGCACGTGCCGGTTGCGAGCGCCGCCGGATGCAGGGTTGCTGATTTGGGTGTCCGGGAATCAGAACAGTGTAAACCGGTGCGCCGTCCCGGAAAGCAGTCCCGATTCAGATTCGCGAGGCGGCCGTGGGGCGTTCTGCGCGTGCTTCATTCGCTGATTGAACGGCTCGCTGCGTTCGCGCTCACGCGGTGGCGCCGAGACCCGCCCGGACGCGCAAGTAACGCAGCACTTCCTCGCGGGTGAGCAGGCCGAGCAAGGCATCCCCGCGGACGACCGGCATCTGGCCGAATCCCCCTTCCTCCATTTGTCGCATTGCGTCGAGCAACGAAGTCTCCGGCGCAACCCGGACGAGGCGCGGCCACGGGGTCATCACTTCGGCGACGGTCGCCCAGTCCCACCGTTCCTTCGGCACGCGGCTCACATCCGCGAGGGTAATCACCCCGCGCGGGAGGTCCCCATCGACGACAAGAAAAAAGTCGTCGCCGCGGGCCAACACGTAGTCATCGACCAGTTGCCGGAGATACAGGCGGGAGGGCACGCGCGGTTCGTCGACCACCCCCATGGCATCGGCCACGGTGACGCCGGAGAGTTGCGACTGCATCGTGCGGGCCGCGCTTTCAGAGGCAGCGGCGTTCTGGAGGAACCACCCGATGAAGACGAGCCAGATGCCGCCGGTGACATCGCCGCCGATGGCCTGGAAGATGCCGAATGCGATCAGTCCGAGCGAGACGATCTGGCCGCTGATGGTCGCAGCCTTCCACCCGGTCGCCTCATTGCCTGAGATGCGCCAGACCGCCGCCCGCAGAATCCGGCCACCATCCAGCGGATACCCGGGGATGAGGTTGAAGAGCAGCAAGGCAAGGTTGATCCGTGCCAGCCACTCGCTCGGCGCGGCGAGCGCGGGTACGGCGCGATCGAGCATGAACAACCCCTGGAAGACCAGGAAGAGCACCAGGCTGACCGCTGGCCCTCCGGCCGCAATGCGGAATTCCTGACCCGGCGATGACGCGTTGCCCCCGATCCTCGCCACTCCTCCGAAGATGAACAGGGTGATGCCCTCGACCGGAATGCCCTCGCGCTGCGCCACCCGCGCGTGCCCGAGTTCGTGCAGCAGGATGCTGGCGAAAAAGAGCACGCCGGTCACCGCGGCAAGGGCCATGGACAGTCCCGGGCCGAGCATCGGATATTCCTCGGGGAACCAGTCGCCGCCGAGTGACCAGACGATCAGGCCGAAAACGACAAGCAGACTCCAATGCAGCCCGATCGGGATGCCCCACACCGTTCCGAGTTTGATGCTGGGATTCATGCGGCCTCCGTTGGGTGGTGGGTCGAGGGTCATGGCGTCCGTCGAGATCGGCAGGATCCCCATCGTGAAGAGCGATTTTCAGGCCATGGCTGCGCGGGGGTTCCGGACATTCGCCGGTGGTCTCGGGATTCAACGTCCCGCCGAACTCGCGGGCCCCCGTTCCATCGTTAGTCCTCGCCCTGGGCGCGGGTGAAGGCCGGCTCGCCGTCGTAGGTCTGGAGCCGCTCGACATGCATCCAGCGGACCCGGGCGCCAACCCGCGCGAGCAGGGTCAGCACGTCGTCGGACGATGGCGCGACGCCGTCCCGGCCGATGAATCGGCAGCGATACTGGTTCACGCAATCGGTCATGGCGCCGGTGGGCGGATAGACCTTGGTGCCGCGGTTGGAAATCATCTTCAGCGCAAACGGTGTTCCCGAGGCGGCCTCTTCCATCATCGGGCCGAGCAACATCACGTCCTCATCCCACTCGACGAAGACATCCGCGCCGACGTCGGCGCGGACCGGCACGGGAAGCGCCATGCGCGGGAACGCGGCCCGGACCGGGGCATGCTCGCGGGCGGCCCCCGCGCCCGCACCGGCGTTGCCGAGGTTCTCGATAATCCTGTTTGTGAACTCGGTGGTGGAAAGGGCGTTCGCATCGCCGGAGACATCGCGCGTGGTGTGGCCCTGGGCGAGGGTGAGCAGGGTGGCGCCTTCGACCTGCGCGGCGAGACCGAACTCGCCAATGTGCCGGAGCATCATCACCGCCGAGAGGATCATGGCCGTCGGGTTGATGACGTCCTTGCCGGCGTACTTCGGCGCGGACCCGTGGACTGCCTCGAAGATGGCGGCCTCGCGGCCGATGTTGCCGGACGGCGCGAATCCGAGCCCGCCGACGAGCCCCGAAGCGAGATCGGAGAGAATGTCGCCGTTGAGATTGGTGGTGACGATCACGCCGAACTGTTCGGGGCGCTTGACCAACTGGTGCGCGCAGTTGTCCACGATGATATGGGATGCTTCGATCTCCGGGTACTCCGGGGCGATCTCCTCGAATACGGACTTCAGCATTCCCTCGGTCATCTTCATGATATTGGACTTGGTGGCGCAGGCGACCTTGTCGCGGCCCTCCGCGCGCGCCAGTTCGAAGGCGAAGCGGACGATCCGTTCGCATCCCGGCCGGGTAATCAGCTTCAGGCATTGCGCCACGTCGGGCGTCTGCATGTGCTCGATGCCGGCGTAGAGATCCTCAACGTTTTCGCGGACGACCACGAGGTCGATGCCCCGTCCGGAGAAGGGGGTCGGCACGCCGGGCAGTTCCCGGACCGGGCGCACGTTGGCGTAGGTTTCAAACAGTTTGCGGAGCGTGACGTTCGCGCTCTTTTCGCCGAAGCCGACGGGTGTTTCGAGCGGCCCCTTCAGCACGAGGCGCGTCCGGGAAATGGAGTCGATCGTCTCGGCCGGTACGCCCGAGGGCACGCCGGCGAGGAACATGCTCGCGCCAGCCCGCGCCTCCTCGAACACGAGGGGCGCGCCGGCCGCCTCGAGAATCCTGCGAGCGGCGTCGACCACTTCCGGCCCGACCCCGTCGCCGGGAATCAGGGTGACAGGATGGGTCACGCGCGAGGACGAGATGGCGTCGGGAGCAATGGCGATCATGTGGGGGATACCTCCTGGCGAGCGGGTTCGAACGGCCCGAAATCGGGCAATCGTGGCGCATGACGAGGCATGGTCATCGTTGGCGGGACTACTGCCGGGTGGGTTCGGTCATTGATAGATGACCAGGTGTGGGGCGGGATCGAGCGCAATGGTGTCGGCAGCGCTCATGACCGGGTTGTCCTGACGGTAAAAGTGCTTGATGCCGCTGTACTCATACTCATCGTTGGTGATCAGCACGCGGTAGACCTGCTTTTTCAACGCCGGGGTGCCGAAGCCATCCGACTCGATCACGACCTGAACCCCTGGATAGGGCTGCAAGTCCTGCTTGCCGAGAACCATGTTTTCAACGAACTGGTGGACGATGAGAATCTTCGGCGGCAGGTTTCGCTCCCGCACGAGCTGCGAGAGGATGGCTTGCGCTTCGGCGATCTGGCCCGCCGTCAGCTCTCCGATATGGGTTCCCGGTTCCTGTCCCTCGGCAATGGCGAACTCCGGGTCAAGAGCGAGATGGACGTGAGGCCGCTCCAGCAACGGCAGGATCTTCGCGATCTCGGCAGGGACGGTGTTCCGCCCGATCTGCAGGTCGAGGAAGAGGAGCATGCCGTTGGCTTCGGTGAAATCGGCGTACTCCGTCAGCGTTTTCATGTCGGTGTCGAGCAGATAGTGGCCCGATTCGGTCGGCCAGTTCTGGGCGACCGTCGCGATCACTTCGAACGCCGGAATAACCGGATGCGACGGGTCCGCCGCTGCGTAGGTGGCGGCTTCCTTTCGGAGGATTGCGAGCAGGTCGTCCTTTTCGTACTCGCCGAGGATGCCCATGTTCGGGTCATGCGGGTGACCGTAGTAGGCGAGGATGCGATTGGCCGGTAGCAGTCCCCCCATGGCCACCGTCCGGTCCATCGCTGGTTGCCGGGATGACTGGCGATCCAGCGCAGTCGACAGGGCAGGCGCCGGTGGGACGTTGAGGTCCGATCCCTGTGCGAGCGGCGGATTCGCCGTGACGGCGGCTGCCGCCAGCGGGCCGGTCATGGGAACAGCCGGAGAAGCTTGCGCCGCAGCGATGGTTGGCGCGGCAGGACCGGGTTGCGTCGCCGGCGCCGCAGGCATGTCCGAGACGATGGCGGCCGGCGCCATGCGTACGACGGGGGTGGAGTGCGCCGCACCATCCAGGGTGGTGGCCGCGATTCCGGGAGCCCGGAGCGCCTTTGGCGGAGAGGATGGCGCCGGCGTCCGGGCGACGTTGTCGAGCGCGATCAATCCGGTCAGGAAAATCACGAGACCAGTCGCGGCGCCGCGGCCTGCGAGTGGATCCCGGACGGCTGCCAGGCGGCGGGGCGGCGCAGGGAGTCTCCCGGTAACGATCATTGGTTGCGGCATGTGGGCGATCTCCCCGGGGATTCCAGCGTCCCCATGTCCGATCGTCTCCCCGGAGCGTCCGGGGCGCATGTGTCCGAGATGGACGTTACCCGCCTAGACGTGTTGCGGTGCGGGCGACGCCACCATGGCCCGCCGGTTGTAGATCATCGATGCCACGATGGCGATGGCGAGAATGCTGACAATCACGCCCAGACTGACGAGCGATGGGACCTTGTAAACGTCCACCAGCACCATCTTGGCGCCGACGAAGGTGAGAATCGCGGCGAGGCCCGGTTTGAGGTACTTCAGCCCGTGGAGGAAGCCCGCGATCAGGAAGAACATCGCCCGCAGGCCGAGGACGGCCATGACGTTGGAGGTGAAGACGATGAAGGGGTCGCTGGTGATGGCGTAGATGGCCGGGATGGAGTCCACCGCGAAGATCAGGTCCGAGGTTCCGATCAGGACGAGGACGAGGAAGAGCGGAGTCATGTACTTCACGCCGTTGCGGATCACAAAGAATCTGTCGCCCTCGTAACCCTCGGTGACAGGGAAGAAGCGGCGAACGGTGCGGACGAGGCGGTTGTCTTCGAGCGATGGCGTTTCATCGCCCTCACGCAGGAACTTGATGCCCGTGATGATGAGGAACGCGCCGAAGACATAGATCGACCAGTGGAAGCGGGTAATCAGCACTCCGGCGAAGGCGATCAGGATCGCGCGGAGCATGAGCGCGCCGATGATGCCCCAGAAGAGCAGGCGATGCTGGTAGACCTGCGGCACGGCGAAGGCGCTGAAGATCAGCAGAAAGACGAAGACGTTGTCGATGGCCAGCGACTTTTCGACTACGTAGCCGGTGAACCACTGGAGCCCCGCCTCATTGCCCATCCGCCAGAAGACTCCGGCGCAGAAGAGGAGGGCGACGCTGATCCAGACCGCCGTCCAGATCAGCGACTCCTTGCGACTGACGACGTGCGCCTCGCGGTTGAATCCGAGGTCGATCGCCAGCATGATGCCGACGATGCCGAGAAATCCGATCCAGGGGATGAGTGCGGCGAAGTCCATGTGGTGCGTTCCCTCGAAGACGTGGGGGAGGGCCGGATGCGTCCGGCCCTCCCTGCTCGATGCCCGATCAGACCGCGGAGATGGGCGCCTGAGCCGGACGCGGCTCGAGGCCATGCTCCTTTCCGTTGTCCGCCGCCTCGTCCCGGTTGAGGAGCGAGGCGACGATGGCGACCGCGAGGATGGTGACGATGATGCCGAGGCTCACCAGTGCGGGAACCTTGAAGATGTCGATGAGCAGCATCTTCGTGCCGACGAAGACCAGCACCGCGGCGAGGCCGGGCTTGAGGTATTTCATCCCGTCGAGATAGCCGGCGATGACGAAATACATGGCGCGGAGCCCGAGGATCGCCATGATGTTGGAGGTGAAGACGATGAAGGGGTCGCTGGTGATCGCGTAGATGGCCGGGATGGAGTCGACCGCGAAGACCAGATCGGTGGTCTCGATCAGCAGCAGCACGAGAAAGAGCGGGGTCATGTACTTCACGCCATTGCGGACGGTGAAGAACTTCTGGCCGTCGTAGTCGTCCGTCACCGGATAGAAGCGCTTGGCGAACCTGACGAGGCGATTGTCCTCGAGCGAGGGCGCTCCGTGGCTGTTCCGCAGGAAACGGATGCCGGTGATGATCAGGAACGCGCCGAAGACGTAGATGATCCAATGGAAACTGGAGAGCAACACCCCCGCGAAGGCGATCAGGACTGCGCGCATCAGCAACGCGCCGACGATGCCCCAGAAGAGGACCCGGTGCTGGTATTTCGCGGGAACGGCGAAGGCGCTGAAGATCAGCAGGAAGACGAACACGTTGTCGATGGCGAGGGACTTTTCGACCACGTAGCCGGTGAACCACTGGATTCCGGCTTCGTTGCCCATGCGCCAGAACACGCCTGCGTTGAACAGCAACGCGAGCGCGATCCAGACGCCGGTCCAGGCGAGCGATTCCTTTTTCGAAACTTCATGGGCGTCGCGATGAAAGACGCCGAGATCGAGCGCGAGCATTCCGGCGATCAGGGCCAGGAAGCCGGCCCACGGCAACAGGGTCATCCAGTCCATCGGTCACTCCTCGTGCAGGCTGTCATCCGGCAGGGGCGCGCCGCAGCGCCCCGCGACGGTTTCGCGGGGCGCGTTGGCGTGCAGGATGGAGGGGAATCAGTCGTCCCAGCCGCGGAGGGGGTTACGGCCGGAAGCGCGTCGGAAGTCGTGGTCGCGATCGTCGTCGCTGGAGTCGGCATGCCAGCGGGAGGACTGGCGAGTCCCGTGGCCGCGGGCATTGAAATCGCTGTCAAGCGCCTGCGAGACCAGCGAGCGAAGCCCGCCCGGGCCGCGCGGGTCGTCCGGGGCCATTGCATATCCATGGCCATGGCCGTGGCCACGACCGTGTCCGGGCCGGCCGCGATACCGGGACTGCTTGCCCTTGAACTTCTTTTCCACGAGGTCGAGGAGATCGTCGAGCATCAGGAGGCTCCCAACTCATTGGCGGCCGGGAAACACAACACCCCGGCCACCCGCGAAACGGATGAGCCAGGGTCTTACCTGATGGGACTCCATCCCCTGAACCGGCGCATGAGCGCGTAGTGACGATTCAGGGTCCCGCTCCTTGTCTCCGGAGCGAAGGTTACTCCCCCTGTGCTGACAAAACTCTAGCGTGGTTTGCGGCGGAAATCAACCAACTCCACTCATGAAGTGGAGAAAGACCCGGGCCGATTGGTTGTCTCCGCTACCAGCCGCCCGCGGTGTGCGACGATTCGCGCCGGGAACGGTCGCCCGGGACGGCGCGAAAAGGGATGGCTCGTGGATGCTGTGACGCTGGCGCTGTTTGCGCTCGGACTGGTGCTGCTGATCGCAGGCGCTGAGGCACTGGTGCGAGGAGCGTCGAGCATCGCCGCGATGGCCGGCATCTCGCCGCTGGTGATCGGGCTGACGGTGGTAGCGATCGGCACCTCTGCGCCGGAGCTGGCGGTGTCGATCCAATCCGGAATCGCCGGACAGCCCGATCTCGCGGTTGGAAACGTCGTCGGCTCCAACATCTTCAACGTCCTGTTCATCCTCGGGATTTCCGCGCTGGTGGCGCCGTTGGTCGTGTCGCAGCAACTCGTGCGGCTCGACGTGCCGATCATGATCGGCGTCAGCGCCCTGTTGCTGGCCATGGCGCTGGATGGCAGGATCGATCGGCTCGATGGGGCGATCCTCGGGGCCGGATTCCTCGCCTACACCGGGTTCCTCATCCGGCAGAGCCGGGGTGAGAGCGCCGCGGTCAAGGCGGAGTATGAGGAGGCGTTCGGCGAGGATGCCGGCCTCGCCATCGCCCGTGCCCCGTTGCCGCTTCAGATCGGACTGGTGATCGCAGGACTCGCCATGCTGATTCTCGGCTCCCGCTGGCTGGTGAACGGCGCGGTGACCCTCGCTCGCGCCCTCGGGGTGTCGGAACTGGTGATCGGGTTGACCATCGTGGCCATTGGCACGTCGCTGCCGGAGATCGCCACCTCGATCATGGCGACCATCCGCGGAGAGCGGGACATTGCGGTTGGAAACGTCGTCGGCAGTTGCATCTTCAACATCCTCGGCGTTGTCGGAATCTCCTCGCTGGTGTCGCCGGACGGATTGCCGGTGCAGCGCGACCTGGTGGCCATCGACATCCCTGCTGCGCTCCTCGCGGCATTCGCCTGCCTCCCGATCTTCCTGAGCGGGATGATCGTTGCCCGCTGGCAAGGCGCGTTGTTGCTGGGGTGGTATGCCGCGTACACGGGCCTGCTGATCCTGAACTCCGGCAGCAACGGCGTGCTGCCTGCCTACAGGTCAGTGCTGATTGTCGTGCTGCTGCCGGTGACGGCCCTCGTGCTGGCCGTTGCGGTAGCCCGTGGCGGTCGGTTGGCGCGCGTGACGCCTGGCCCGTAGCCACCCATCGGGCGCCCTCGTTGCCGCGCCAACCAACACAGGCCGTGCGCTCTATCGGGCGGTTTCGACCACAATCTCTCCGTCAGGCTCGACAATGATCGCGGAGCGGGCGATCCCGGCGAAGATCCCGTGATCGACCACGCCGGTCGTGGCCTTGATCGCGGCGGCGACGGCGGCGGGGTCCCGCATCGGGCCAGGGCGGCAGTCGAGGATGTAGCCGCCGTTGTCGGTGACGAGTGGATCGCCGTCCGGACCGGGCCGCAGGACAGGCTCCATGCCCATTGCGCGCAGGCGGCTCGCGGTGTGGGTCCAGCCGAAGGGAACCACCTCGACCGGCAGCATGAAGCGTGTCCCGAGGGCGGGAGAACGTTTCTCGCTGGCGGAGACGACGATGTAGTCGGCGCAGGAGAGAGCGACGAGTTTCTCGTACAGCAGCGCGCCGCCGCCGCCCTTGATGACATTCAGGTTCGGGTCGATCTCGTCCGCTCCGTCGATGCCCAGATCGAGACGCGGCACATCGTCGAACGCAGCCAACGGAATACCGAGATCACGGCAGAGTTCCCGGGTTCGGGTGGAGGTTGCCACGCCGGTGATGCGCAACCCCTCTCCCATGCGGCGGCCGAGTTCGCGGATGACGGCGCTGGCGGTGCTGCCGGTGCCGAGACCGAGCGCCATCCCGGATTCGACCCGGTCGGCGGCGGCGGCGGCGAGGCGTGCGAGACGCTGGTCGAGATCCATGTGCCCTCCAGGCGTGACCGGACTCGGCTGCGGGGTCAGTCGACGCCGATGCCCGGAAGATTGGCCGCGGCGGCCTCGTCGACCAGCCAGCGAAGGCTGCCGACCGCGGGGTTGACGGCCTGCGACGGATAGGTGCGGGGGTTGGCCGGGCCATCGATCACGGCCTTCAACGTCTCTGCCTTGCCCTTCCCGCCGATGAGGAACAGAACCTCACGGGCTGCGTCGATCAGCGGGTAGGTGAAGGTGATGCGGTCCGCGTCGAGTTTCGGTACGAAGTTGTGAACGACGAGGAGATTTTTCACGTCCAGCGCCGCAGTCTCGGGAAAGAGGGAGGCGGTGTGTCCGTCGTCGCCCATCCCGAGCAGAATGAGGTCGAAGACGGGCGTGCCGTGGCCTCCCGCGATGCGCCGGATGAGCGCCTCGTAGGCGGCGGCGGCGGCGGCGGGATCGGCGAGCATGGTATCGACCGGATGGACGTGTTCGGGGGTTGAGACGCGCTCGAGCCAGCCGCGCAGGGCGTTGCCTGCGTTGCTCTCGGGGTCGGCGAGCGGAACCCAGCGCTCGTCGCCCCAGAAGATGTCCGTTCGGTCCCAGGGGACGTATGGCGCAAACTCCGGAGTGGCGAGGAGTTCGCCCATGCGCTTCGGGGTGGAGCCGCCGGAAAGGGCGACCAGCGCGCGGCCGCGCTCGTCGACGGCGGAGCGGGTGAGCTCGACGAAGCGGGCGGCGGCGGCGCGGGCAAGGGCCTCGCCATCCGTCACGAGCGTCAAATGGCCGCGACCGTTCGGCAGGGTGTGGGTCATCGCGCGAGGGGCTCCGATGCGATCGGGGCGCCGGCCGCCCCGCGAGCCATGCCATTGTAGGCGGGCGGGGCGGCGGCTGTCCGGTGCGCCGTCAGAGGCGATCCGGACAGAGAACGGCGGCGATGGCGAGGGCGGCCTCGTAGACCCCGTCGCGGCCGTACTGGCGGAGTTCGTCGGCAAGGAGGGCGGCGTCGTCAGGGAGTTCGGCATAGACCATGCGGCGGGAGGTCGGCGCGCCGTGGAGCTTGGCGATGGTGGAGATTTCGGCCCCGTCGATGCGTTCGATCCGGAACGAGGAATCCCGACCATCGTGGTGGGACGCGAGCGCGACCGAGGCTAGCGCGCAACCGGCCACGGGATCCTCGACCGGCTTGATCGACATGGCGACTTCGCGATGATCCCCGCGGATCCCGGCGCGCATGGTGACCTGCCAGCCGTCGCCGTTGCGGGCGCGGACGAGATCGCCGGGGGAGCGCCAATGGAGCCTGGACGCCAGCCAGCCAGCCAGCAGCAGCGCGCTGGTGAATCCGGTGCGGCCCTGGCTGTCGGACGCGCCGTAGGTGATCTCGACTTCGTCGACTGAGGCGAGGGCGTCGCGGGTGACGGGGGGATCGAAAAAGCCGGTCAACAGGTTCCGCCAGGCGTCCAACCTGCGCCATGCGAAGTCGCCGAGACGCGGCGGGGAGGACATGCTGGAGAGAACCTCGGCAAGGGCGGCCAGCTCGGCGGCTGGCTCCCGCGCGCCCGCGGTGTCCACGATGATCCGGTCGGATACCTTGCAAAGATCGAGGAAGAGGGAACTGTCGGTGGTGGAGTCCGCGACCCACCAGAGGAAATCGGGCAGGTCCGCGACCAGCAGGGGGGCGGCGATGGAGGCGAGTTGCCGCTCGATCTGGGCGTTGACCTCGACCACCACCTCCTCGAAGCGAATGGCGCCACGGCCACGCCCTGCCTCCTGCTCGAGGAGGGTGGCGCGGACGCTCATCCCGGCCTCTTCGTCGGCCGAAAGGTCCGGGTCAGCGACGAGGATGGTGGCGCGGGAGGGGTAGAGATCGCCAAGCCGCAGGACCGCCCGTTCGGCTCGTTCCGCGTCTGCGTGGGAGCGGGCGACGGCGGTCAGATTGAGCGTGCTGGCGCGGGTGAGCACGCCCATCGGCAGGGTGTCGAGGTCGCCCTTGGCCGAGGCGACTTCCGCTGCGCCAAGATCCGCCCAAAGGCGGGCCAGGTGCTTGGAGACGGTGTTGGCGTCCGTCACCCGGCCAGTCCAGGTCGCGCCGGGAATTGGACGGGCCATCGAGCGATTGGCGGAAGCGTGAGAAGCCATGATCTGATTGCTCCCGCGTTATGGCCTGCGCCAGGTGCGTCCATCGCGCTCGATCATCACGTCAGCGGCGTGGGGGCCCCACGTGCCGGACTCATAGAGCGCTGGCGGCGCAGCTCCCGGCTCGGCCCAGGCGTTGAGAATGGGCTGGACGATGCCCCAGGCCGACTCCACCTCGTCGCGGCGGGTGAAGAGCGTCGGGTCGCCGAGCATGGCGTCGAGCAGCAATCGTTCGTACGCGTCCGGCCCGGCCTCGCCGAAGACCGCGCCATACTGGAAATCCATGCGGACGGTGCGGAGCTGGGTCCGCGCGCCCGGCACCTTTGCGGCGAACCGGATGGCGATCCCCTCGTCGGGCTGGATGCGAAGGCTGATGACGTTCGGGGTCAGGTCGAGTTCGCCCATGTTCTGGAACATGAGATGGGGGACTCGCTTGAACTCGACCGCGACCTCGGTCACCCGGCGGGGCAGGCGTTTGCCGGTGCGGAGGTAGAACGGCACGCCGCTCCAGCGCCAGTTGTCGATGCCGAGGCGCAAGGCGACATAGGTTTCGGTGGTGGAATCCGGGGCGACGCCCTTCTCCTCGTGGTATCCCGGCACCGGCTGACCGCCGACGAACCCCGGCGCATACTGGCCGCGCACGGCGTGAATGCCGACGCCCGAGCCGGTCGGGGGAACGACCGTACGCAGGACCTTCACCTTTTCGTCGCGGACGGCGTTGCCGTTGAAAAAGGCCGGGGGCTCCATGGCCACGACGGTGAGCAACTGGAGGAGATGGCTTTCGACCATGTCCCGCAGCGCGCCCGCGCCCTCGTAATATCCGGCTCGGCCCTCGATGCCGAGGGATTCGGCGGCGGTGATCTGCACGTTGTCGACGTACTGCCGATTCCAGACCGGATCGAAGAGGATGTTGGCGAAGCGGAAGGCAAGGACGTTCTGGACCGTCTCTTTCCCCAGATAGTGGTCGATGCGGTAGATCTGCCGCTCGGTCAGGATTTCGGCCATCTCCGCGATCAACTCGCGAGCGGATGTCAGGTCGTGCCCGAATGGCTTTTCGACGACGACCCGGTGCCAGCCTTCGGTTGGTTCGAGGTAATTTGCCTGCCGCTCCAGCACGTCCGCATGGGCGAGCCCCTGCAGGATGGGGGAGAAGTACTGCGGCGCGGTGGCCAGGTAGAAAAGGCGATTGCCGAGGGTCCGGCGCTCCCCGTCCAGCGTCGTCAGTTGCTGGCCGAGGCGGGCGTAGGTGCCGGGGTCGTCGAAGGAGCCGCGCACGTAGGAGAGGCAGCGCGCGAAGCCTTCCCAGGATTCGGCGGTGACATCCTTGCGGGCGTGAGTAACGACCGCCTCCCGCATCTTGTCCTTGAAATCCTGCTCCGACCAGTCGCGGTGGGAGACGCCGACGATGCAGAAGCCGTCCGGGAGGGGCAGGCTGGTGTAGAGATCGAAGAGCGAGGGCATCAGCTTGCGCGCGGTCAAGTCTCCGGATACGCCGAAGATGACCATCGCGCAGGGCGCCGGGACGCGCTCGCTGCCGCCGGTGCGGAGCGGGTTGGGCAGCTCCGCCGGGTGCCCCCAGGCATCCTGCGGTGCGCGAACCCATGTTTCGGGATGGACAGATTCGGCGCTTTGATCGCCGATCGTCGTGCCGTCCGGCGCGATGTTGGGACGGTCGAGAATGTCGGTCATGGATGCTCCTTGGATGGACCCGGCGCGCGGGGCAGTCCGCATCTTGTGGCTCAGACGCTCTCCTGCAGGTTTGGCCACTGGTGGTGGAACGTCCCGTCGCGGTCAGTGCGCTTGAAGGTATGCGCGCCGAAGAAGTCGCGCTGGGCCTGGATCAGATTGGCCGGGAGGTTGGGCGTGCGGTAAGCGTCGAAGTAGTCGAGGCTGGCGCTCATGGCCGGGCAGGGCAACCCGGCGGCCCGCGCGATCCGGATCGCGGTGCGGGCGCCGCTCTGCGACGCGTTCACGCTCTCGGCGATGTGCGGCGCAAGGAGCAGATTGGGCAGATTCGGGTCGTCCGCGAAGGCCTTGCGGATCGGGTCGAGCAGGGCCGCGCGGATGATGCAGCCGCCCTTCCAGATGCGGGCGATCTCGGAGAGGTTAAGGTTCCAGTCGTAGGCATCGGACGCCGCGCGCAACAGGGCCATGCCCTGCGCGTAGGAGGAGACCTTCGAGAAGTAGAGGGCGTCCTCGAGCGCGACGATGGTGGCGGCCCGGTCCAGGGAACCGGCGGCAGCGCCCCCCTCGGGGCCGTGGAGGACGGCGCTCGCCACGATCCGCTGGCCCTTCATGCTGGACATGATGCGGGCGGTGACGGCGGCGTCGATGGTGGGAACGGGGGTGGCCAGGTCCAGCGCGGTCATGCTGGTCCACTTGCCGGTTCCCTTCTGTTCGGCGGCGTCGACGATGATGTCCACCATTGCCTGTCCGGTCTCGGGATCGGGCTCGGCGAGGGCGTGCGCGGTGACCTCGATCAGGAAGGAGGCCAGTTTGCCCTCGTTCCAGCGCAGGAAGACCTCGCCGATCTCCCGCGCCGACATGCCGAGCGGCCCACGCATGATGTCGTAGGTCTCGGCGATGAGCTGCATGTCGCCGTACTCGATGCCATTGTGGACCATCTTGACGTAGTGTCCGCTCCCCCCGGGCCCGATGTGGGTGACGCAGGCGCCGCTGTCGGTCTTGGCGGTAATGGCGGTCAGCATCGGCTCGAGGTGGGCGTATGCTTCCGCCTGGCCGCCGGGCATAAGGCTGGGGCCCTTGAGTGCGCCCTCCTCGCCGCCGGAAACGCCCATGCCGACGAAATTGAGCCCCTGGGCGGCGAGGTCCTTCGACCGCCGCTCGGTGTCCGGGAAGTGGGAATTGCCGCCGTCGATGATGACGTCGCCGGGCGAGAGCAAGGGAGCCAGTTCCGCGATCACGGCGTCGACCGGCGCGCCTGCCTTGACCATGAGGATGATCTGGCGGGGCCGTTCGAGGGAGTTCACGAAGTCCTGGATGTCGGACGCGCCATACATGCCAGCCGCGTCGCCATGCTCGCGCATGAACTCCTCGGTCCGGGCATGGGTGCGGTTGTAGACGCTGATCGGGAAGCCGTTGCGGGCGATGTTGCGGGCGAGATTCTCGCCCATGACCGCCAGCCCGACCAGACCCACGTGCCGAGATCGATCCGCCACCGTCGCCAACTCCCCATGTGCGCCCATTGCTACCGCGCGCCCATCCGCGCCAACCACGAAGCATACTCCGAGCTGGGCCCGAAATGGCTGGACCGAGCGCACAGGGTCTGGCAGTCCGGAGTGGGCGACGCCACGGATTCGGGACAACAAAACGGACCCGGCCGAAGCCGGGTCCATTCGTCTCGCGAGCGGACGCCGGGGTTGCCCCCGAGCCGTCTAGCTGACGAACGCGACGTTGTAGTCGCCGCCGGAGGCATCGGAGATGGCCGTGCCGCCGTTGGCGCCAACGCCGAGGTTGGTGCTGTTGGCGATGGAACCGCCGTCGACCGCGACGCCGCCCATGGTGTCGCCGACGCCGATGGCGTTGCCGACGTTGCCGCCGCTATTGATGTCGCCGACCGCAACGGCGCCGCCGTTCGCGCTGGCGTTGGCCGCGCCGCCGTTACCGGCCAGAGCGGTCTCGCTCGGCATGGCCGCGCCCGCGCCGAAGAACTTCTCCTGCAGCTTGTACTGAGCGCTGACGAAATCCATGATTCCTCCCTTTAACCCAAACCCGAAACGGTCTCAACGGAGCGACCGCTGGACCGCTCCCACCTCCGCATCATATCACAGCGTCCCGTCCCGTCAACCATCCGGACCTTGGTACCTGCAGGAATGCCGGAGGCGCATGTACGTCAAAACGTCGGCAAAACCGGCATACGTACAATGGGACTTGACAGCGCGCCTGAACGGGTTGCAGTCTATACGTATAGCCTATACGAATAAATCACGTACCTCACGGACCCGCTCATCATTCGCTGCGATCGGGGAACACGATGCAGGCAGCACGAACCAGACGCCCAACGCAGGCAGACGTGGCGCGGATTGCCAACGTGTCGCAGGCGGTCGTCTCCTACGTGCTCAACGGCGAGCCGTCGCGTTCGGTCGCGACCGAGACGCGCCGACGCGTGCTTGCCGCGGTCGAGGAGCTCGGATACGTGCCCGACCGCACGGCCCGCAACCTCCGGCAGCGCCGCACCTTCACCATCGCTGGCGTCATTCCCGACATAACCAACCCCTTCTATCCAGCGTTCGAGCGGGGCGTGCAGGATGTCGCGGACTCGCACGGCTACGATCTGGTCACCTACAACACCGACGGGATGCGTGAGAAGGAACTGCGCGCGGTCCGTTCGGTGCGCGAGGGGCGCCTGGATGGCGTCGTGCTGACCACCTTCCATCTTGGCCTCGACGAAGTGCTGCCGCTCGTGCAGGATGGCGTCACCGTGGTGGTCAACGGCGAGCCCGGCTTCGATCCGGTGGTGGCCGGCCTGGACCAGGTTCGGATCGACAACGTGGCCGCCGCGGAGTCCATCGTCAATTTCCTGCTCGATCGCGGCCACACCCGGATCGGGATGATTGCCGGAGTCGAAGGCACCCACCCGAGGGAAGGCCGCGTCCAGGGCTATACCCGCGCGCTCGCCAACCACCACATCCCGATCGACCCGATCATGGTCCGCTCCGCGGAGTTTTCCGTTGCGGGCGGCTATGCGGCGGCTGACGATCTGCTCAGGCTGTCTCCCCGCCCGACTGCCGTTTTTGCGGCCAACGATCTGATGGCGATGGGCGCGTTGATGCGGCTGCGCGAGGCGAACCTGCGGGTGCCGCAGGATATCGCCGTCGCCGGTTTCGATGACATTCCCGCCGCCTGCCTTGTCCACCCGGCGTTGACGACCGTCGCGCAGCATCCGGAACAACTCGGGCGCCGCGCGGCGGAAATGATCGTCGAGCGGTTGGGCGGCGCGCATCGGGCGGACGCGAGATGCGACGTGCTGCAGTACGACCTGATCGTGCGCGAATCCACGTGACGGCCGGGCGTGAAGGGAGGATACAGGCGGCGCGGACGGCGCCGATGGTCGAGGAACAGCGAGGTCCTGCGTGTTGCGAATGCGAGGAAGCAGTGGCAAGGAGTCAGGAATGAACGGAGTGAGAAAACTGGCGGCGGTGGTTGCCGCGGGGCTGATCGCCCCAATGATCGCGAGCACGGTTCCTACCGCACGGGCGCAGGAACCGGTCGAGATCAGCATGTGGCTGGACACCACCGGCGGCGCCGAGGGCGCGGAGTGCATCGATGCTGCCGCGATTGCGCCCTTCAACGCGCTTGGCAACGGCATCACCGTCAAGACCACGATGCAGGCGAACAACTGGGATGCGACGCGCACCGCGCTGGCGGGCGGCGCTGGTCCGGACATCGTCGGCACGCCGGGTCCGTCCTTCGCGATCCAGCTGGCGCTGGCGGGGAACCTTGCGGAGCTCGACGCCTTCGCCGAGAAGTACGGCTGGGGTGACCGGTTCGCCGCCAACTCCCTGAACCTGGGCAAGGCGAACGAAAAGCTCTATAGCATCCCCTCCGAGATCGAGACCCTCGTTCTTTACTACAACAAGAACCTCTTCGAGGCGAACGGTTGGGAGGTTCCCAAGACCCTCGACGAGTTGATGGCGCTGGCCCAGACGGTCAACGATGCCGGCATCATCCCGTTCGCGCACGCGAATGCCGAGTGGCGCCCGGCCAACGAGTGGTTCGTCGGCGAGTTCCTGAACCACGGCGCGGGGCCGGAGAAGGTCTACCAGGCGTTGACCAGCGAGGTTCCCTGGACCGATCCGGCCTTCGTCGCCCCGCTCGAGCAGTTGAGCGAGATGCAGAAGAACGGCTGGTTCATGGGCGGGCTTGACCGCTACTACACGACCACCTTCGCGGAGGCCGGCGCGGCCCTGGGCGAAGGCGACGCCGCGATGAAGATCGAGGGCACGTGGTTCGTCGAGGATGTGAATACCTACTTCGGCGAGGCGGCCGGCAACGAGAACGACTGGGGCTGGGCGCCGGTGCCTTCCACCGATGGCGCGGCGATCTTCGACCTTGGCATCGGTCAGACCTACTCGGTCAACGCCAATTCCAAGAACGTCGAGGCCGCGGCGACCTTCCTCGACTACTACTTCCAGCCCGAGACGCAGGCCCGTCTGCTCTCCGATTGCGACGTTGCCGCGGCTCCGCTCGATCTCTCGGGTCAGGACCTTTCCAAGGTCGATCCGAGGCTGGCGGAAATGCTGAAGGCGCTGAACGACGCCTACGCGGCGAACAACTACGGCTACACGACCTGGACGTTCTGGCCGTCGGAGACCGAGACCTACCTCATCGAGGAGGTCGAGAAGGTCTGGGCTGGCGACATCACGGTCGAGGATTACCTCAAGGGGCATCAGGAGAAGTTCGACGCCGAGAAGGCCGCGGGAGCGCTCCCGCCGCTGCCGGCGCGCTGACCTGACCCTGCGCTGGCGGCGGGCACGGTCCTGCCGCCAGCGCTCCCAAGGACGCACTTTCGATGAGCTCAACCGTTGCCCCCCCGGCCATGTCCGGGGTTTCCCGGCAAAGCAGGAAGCGGACGATCTTCCGGAAGAAGATCGTGCCGTGGCTGTTCGTCCTGCCGATCCTGCTCATCAACGTCGCGGTTGTGCTGGGCCCCGCGCTGAGCGCGGTCTACTACTCCATGACCGACTGGAACGGCATGGGCGCCGCGAAGTGGATCGGCCTCGACAACTTCCGGAAGCTGGCCGGCGACACGGCCTTCCGGCATGCCTTCGGCAACAATGTGGTCTGGCTGATCATGTTCCTGACCGTGCCGATCGCGATGGCGCTGTCGGGGGCGAGCCAGCTCGCGCCGGTGAAGCGGGGATCGCTCTTTTTCCGGATGGCGCTGTTCATTCCCTATGTGCTGCCGAGCGTCATCTCCGCCAGCCTCTGGCGCGCGCTGATGAGCCCTGACCGGGGCATCCCGGCCTTCCTGACCGATCTCGGCGTGCCCGGGTTCGACAAGGCCTTCCTCGGCGATCCGAAGACCGCGCTTCCCGCCATCGGCTTCGTCGACAACTGGCACTGGTGGGGCTTCCTGATGGTGCTCTTCCTTGCCGCGATGCAGAACATCCCGCGCGAGTTGTACGAGTCCGCGCGGCTCGACGGCGCCGGTCGGTGGGAGGAGTTCCGTGACATCACGCTGCCCGGCATCCGGCCGACGCTGGTCTTCATGCTGCTGATGACGACCATCTGGTCGTTCCTCACCTTCGACTACATCTGGATCCTGACTCAGGGCGGGCCGGCAGGCGCGTCCGAGGTGCTGGCGGTCCTCGTGTTCAAGGAGGCCTTCCGGAACTTCAACGCCGGGTATGCCGCCGCGATCGGCCTGACGATGAGCTTCTTCGTCGGATTGGTCATCGTCGCGTTCCAGGTGCTGCGGCGCCGGGGGTGGGAAATCTGATGGAGCAACCCGTCGTGGCGGGAGGACGCCGTACCCAGAGTCTCGTGCCCAATTACGTGATTCTCGGGCTGCTGCTGATATTCTCCCTCGGCCCGCTGGCCATCCTGACCTTCAATTCGGTCAAGAGCAAGGCGGAACTCGCGAAGAATCCGCTCGGGCCGCCCCAGGACCTGCTGCTCACCAACGGCTCATTCAAAGCCGAGAT
>CAIPGK010000482.1 GCA_903864575.1 uncultured Chloroflexota bacterium | reverse complement strand
GCGCCGCGTCCGATCTCGGCCGGGCCTTGATCGACCTGTTCAGGGAGCGTGGCCTGACCACCAGCAGAATCGGTCTTGCAGGAGACGACCTGATGCCGGCCGCTCTGGATCGTCAGGTCACCCGAGAACTTCGGGATATGTCGCTCGAACCGGAGAGCCACATCATCGCCAACATGCGCCGCGTCAAGTCAGCTGCGGAACTCGACCTCCTCCGCTCGGCTGCCCGGTGCGCCGATGCGGGGCTGATGGCCGCTGTCGAGGCGATTCAGCGGCCCGGAGTCACGGAGCGGGATGTGTGCGCCGCGGGGATCTCCGCCTGCATGCTGAGTGGCGCTGATTTTGTCCGGTATTTCAGGGTCCATTCAGGGCCGTGGTCGGCGGCGGGTTCCCGTTGGCCGCAGGCGATGGACCGGATCATCGAGCCAGGCGAAGTGGTGGTGCTCGATGCTATCGGAGCGGTCGGTGGCTACGGCTTCGATGTCAATCGCACGACGGTCAAGGGCATCCCTTCCACCGACACGCTCGCCCTGCTGAGCCTCATCGAGCAGGCCACCGACGCCGCGGTCAGCGCATGCGCCCCGGGCCAGCCGGTTTCCGCCATTGCTGATGCCGCCAGCAAGCACTTTGAACCGTCACCGTGGCGCGAGTGGGCCGGATCCATGATGGGACATGGAATCGGGCTCGAAACGGTCGAGGAGCCTTATGTCACTGCGCAGGAGACGATGATCCTCGAACCAGGCATGGTGCTGTGCATCGAGCCGGGGGTATTCGTTCCCGGAAAAACGGGCGCGGTCATCGAGCAGGAAGTCATCGTCACCGATGCAGGAGCGGAAGTCATCACCCCGACACCGGCCCGGCTCTGGTAGGCTTGTCTCAGCGAAAGGTTTCAGTTCCACCCTGGAGGGTTGGCGACGTGCAGCGGATTCTCGACGTGATCCTGCGCCGCGAGCAGGAAGACCCGCATATCCCGGACTGCCCGATTCATCACGTGGAGATGCGGCTTCGCGGCAAGATGGGGCGCCCCACCCGCTTCAGCCAGCAGACGGAGGAGGAGTACTCGCTCGTCTTCTTCTGTCCCATCGATGGCTGCGACGACACGAAAATCATCGACCGGGTCAAGACCCAGATTCCGGTTCCCGGCGAAGCGCCTGCGCGACCGGATTTCGCCCGTCGCGACTAGCCAGGCCGCGAAAAGCCAGCCGCGATGCACCGGGAGTCATCGACTCCCGGTGTTCTCGTTCTGGTAGACCCCGGAATAACCTTTTGCTGTTTTCGCATCCATGCCAAAAAAGACCAGCTGCAGCAACCGGGCACCCTGTTGGACGCGGAACCCCGCCGGGTTGATGACCTGCAACAGCGATGTGGATCGGCCGCGATACCCGGCATCCCAAACGCTCGTATGCAGGGTCACGCCACTACGGCAGAGGCTGGATCGCGGCCGCCCAAGAGCCATCAGGTCCGTCGGCAGATCGACGACCTCCGCGAAGACCACCTGGTAGACGCCCGGGGCGAGGTCAAGGAAACCCTCGTCATCGAACGCGAGTTCTTCGTACTCCGGCAAGATGCGAG
>CAIPGK010000481.1 GCA_903864575.1 uncultured Chloroflexota bacterium | reverse complement strand
GGTTCCGTTTGAGGCGGTCGAGTTCCGCATGCACCCCGGCGCGCGCGAGCTCATCCCGGATTTCCCCGGCGAACCGGACGGCGCCGCAATTGCCGGCCAGCACCACGGGTGGAAGCTCGCCGCGCGCCGCGCCGAGCCACTCGTCAGCGATTTGCTCGGCCATGAGGCGCACCCGTCGCCGGATCTCATCCACGTCGAAGACGACCTCTCCCATGGATCGCGCGGATGCGGCGCCTTGCTGTTCGTACGCAGAACGGAGGCGCTCCATGTCGCGCCGGTAGAGCAACTTGATCCGGATTGACGGATACAGTTCGCGGACCAGCCGCAGCTTTCGGTTTTTCCGGGTCACGAGCGGCTGACGCATCATGGTGAGCTCGACATACATTCGCAAATCTGGCAGGTAGAAATCGGGGCGGAAGTAGCGGTTTGGCGCGCCGGAGTCATCCCAGTCGATCGCAAAGGCGGTTGGTTCGTAGACCCACCGGACCCGATGCCAGGTGAGGAGACGCGCGAAGTCGGCCTCGGCCGGATGGGCGAACTGGGGACCCCGCGGCTGCGCGGAGCGCCCGAACGTCGGCAGCGGAAGTTGCGTGCTGGCTGCGATGCAGGAGCAGGATGGGCGGCGATCTTCCCGGACCCAGTACGGCGGCGTCGCGATCGGATCGATCCGCCGATGGACGGTAATGGACATGCCTACCCCATGCCGACGGCCAGCCTCTGCTGCCCTGACGGCCGAATCCACAACGGTGCGGGGTCTCTGCGGGTGACAGGATTCTGGCAGGGTTGCCGGGGCCGAACAACGGCCTCGATGGCACGTACAGGACCGATGGGGAGCGGACCTCGGGAACCCGTTACCGTGAGGTGTCGGGGCTGTTTGCAGGACCCTCGGGGGATTGGCCGGGACAGCAGTCATGGGCGGAAGGCCCGGTGGTCCTGTGCTACTCCGCGATGTCCATGTGACCGGGGGTCAGGATGGAGAGGTGAGTGAAGGTCTGCCCTGGCTGCGCGCCGTGCCAGTGCCGCTCACCTGCCGGGATGCAGATGACCTCGCCTTCCCCCACCAGCACCTCGCCCTCGTCGGTGGCGATGATCCCCGCTCCCTCGGTGACGATCAGCACCTGGTCGGTAGAGTGGCGGTGCCAGCGGTTTCTGGCGCCATCCTCGAAGGTGACGGCAGTGACGCGCAGCAGGGATGCGTCCTCTTCGGCGATGAGATTCTGGGTGGCGACCGGCCCGACAAAGACTGGCGACGGGTTGTAGGAGGCCTCGGCCCGATCGATGCGAATGCGCTTGACGGCGGTGGCGACGATCGTTTCCACGGTGGACAGACTCCTGGTTCGTGATCCAATGGATGCAGTGCGGGAGCGCGCCGACGTTCCGGCTATATGCTGGAGCATGCGGAGACGACCCATACTACCCTGTGACCGAGCGGTCGGCCCACCCCGACGCCACACCGGAACGGAGCCGCCTTGTGATCAACGCCCAGCCCTCTCCCCGCAAGATCCGGCTCACGCCGGAGGAGGACGCCATCATCGACCCCGAAGAGGACGGCGACATCGACGACACCATGCCGGGAGACCTGTGGTTTCGCCGCCGGACCCGGGGCCGCTGCCGGGACATGCCCGTATACTGACGCACCGAATACGCGCTGGCGCGGCCAGTCCCGCGGGGACTGGCCTGCGCGCGAAGGAAGCAGGAGAACGGAGACGCCGATGGCGGAGGCTACGGGAACGCACTACGATCTGATCCTGCTGGGCGGCGGGACCGGCGGCTACGTCGCGGCGATCCGCGCCAAGCAGTTGGGCATGAACGTCGCGGTGGTCGAGGAACTCAAGCTTGGAGGCACTTGTCTTCATCGCGGCTGCATCCCGACCAAGGCCTTCCTGAAGTCGGCCGATGTGCTGGAGCAGGTCAAGCGGGCGGCGGAGTTCGGCGTCGATGTCAGCGGCAACGTCGACTTCAACTACGAGACGGCGCTTGGCCGCTCGCTGAAGGTCGTCGACGGGCAGTACAAAGGCCTGCTCTACCTGTTCGACAAGAAGCACCGCATCCCTGTGTACATGGGCCGCGGACGGCTGCTCTCCAACACCTCGGTGCAGGTGACGATGAACGACGGCAGCGGCGTCCAGACCCTGACCGCCAACAACATCATCATCAACACCGGCTCGCGCCCGCGCCCGATCAAGGGCGTTCCGTACGATGGCAAGGTCGTTATCAACTCCGACCATGCGGTGGTGCTCGAGCATCTCCCCAGGAGTTTCATCATTCGTGGCGGCGGCGCGACCGGCGTCGAGTGGGCTTCGGTCTATCATCGCTACGGGTCGCGGGTGACCCTGGTCGGCAATGTCGTGCCGCAGGAGGATCACGAGATCTCCGAGGCGCTCGCCAAGTCGTTCCAGCGGCAGAAGATGGATGTCGTCGCCGGCGCGCGCCCGACCGCGGATGACATCGACGTGACCCCCAACGGCGTCACCATGCGATTGCAGGACAAGGGCAAGGAGCGGGTGGTCGAGGCCGAAGTGCTGCTGGTCGCGGTCGGCCGGCAAGGCAATATCGAGGACATCGGGCTGGAGACTGTCGGCGTTCGCACCGATGGGGACTACATCCCGGTCGACCCGATGATGCGGACCAACATCGAGCGCCTCTACGCGATCGGCGACATCAACGGCCAGCAGTTGCTTGCCCACACCGCCATGCATCAGGGCATCATCGCGGTCGAGCACATCGCCGGCCTCAATCCCTTCCCGCTCGACATTCTCAACTCGCCGTCCTGCACCTACTGCGAGCCGGAAATCGGAAGCATCGGCCTGACGGAGCGCGGCGCCGAGAAGCTCGGGCACAAGGTCAAGGTTGGCCGCTTCCCGATGCGTCCGAACGCGAAGGCCGTAATCGAGGGGCATCCTGACGGATTCACGAAGATGGTGTCAGACGCGGAGACCGACGATCTGCTCGGTCTGCACATCATTGGTCCCCATGCCACCGAGTTGATTGCGGCGGGCGCCGTCGGCCGTCTGCTCCAGGTGACTCCGCAGGAGCTTGGGATGACCGTCTTTCCGCACCCGACGGTGTCGGAAGTCATCGGCGAGGCGGCTCACGACCTGCTGGGGCACGCCATCCACATCTAGGACCCTGTCCGGGGCGGGCGACATGCCCGCCCCGAAGTCATCCAGCGGCTTTGAAGCCCCGCCGTGCAATCCCGGATGGGAGCACTGCCCAGCGCGGCCGCGTCAGAGAGCGGAGCGCCAACGTGGGCAACATCCTCGAATCCCTGCCGATCGGAGAAAAAGTCGGGCTCGCATTCTCGGGCGGTCTCGACACCAGCGCGGCCCTCACCTGGATGCGGCTCAAGGGCGCCATCCCCTACGCCTACACCGCCAATCTCGGTCAGCCCGACGAGTCCGACTACGAGGCTATCCCGCGCAAGGCGATGGAGTACGGCGCCGAGCAGGCCCGGCTGATTGACTGCCGGCGGCAGCTCGTGTCCGAGGGGATTGCCGCGCTCCAGTGCGGCGCGTTCCATATCACGACCGCCGGGGCGACCTATTTCAACACCACCCCTCTCGGGAGGGCCGTCACCGGCACCATGCTCGTCGCCGCAATGCGCGAGGATGGCGTCGACATCTGGGGCGACGGCAGCACCTTCAAGGGCAACGATATCGAGCGGTTTTACCGATACGGACTGCTCGTCAATCCGAACCTGAAGATCTACAAGCCGTGGCTGGATCAACAGTTCATCGATGAGCTGGGAGGCCGGGCCGAAATGTCCGCCTTCCTCGAGGCAAACGGCCACGATTACAGGATGTCCGCCGAGAAGGCCTACTCCACCGACAGCAACATGCTTGGCGCGACGCACGAGGCGAAGGATCTGGAGTTCCTGAACAAGGGCATCACCATCGTCAATCCGATCATGGGCATCCCCTTCTGGCGGGATGACGTGGTGGTCCCCTCCGAGACGGTGACCATCACGTTTTCCGAGGGCTTCCCGGTGGCGATCAATGGCAGGGCGTTTGTCGACGAGGTCGAGTTGATGGCCGAGGCAAACGCGATCGGCGGCCGTCATGGGCTGGGCATGACCGACCAGATCGAGAACCGGATCATCGAGGCCAAGAGTCGCGGCATCTACGAGGCTCCTGGCATGGCCCTGCTCTTCATCGCCTACGAACGGCTCGTGACGGGCATCCACAACGAAGACACCATCGAGCAGTATCGTGACTCAGGGCGGCGACTCGGCAGACTCCTTTACCAGGGGCGCTGGTTCGATTCGCAGGCGATGATGCTTCGCGAGCCCGTCCAGCGGTGGGTGTCGCGGCTGGTGACGGGAGAGGTGACGATCGCCTTGCGGCGCGGCAACGACTACTCGATCCTCAACACGGAGTCGCCGAATCTGACCTACCATCCGGAACGGCTGACGATGGAGAAAAACGAGGGAAGCTTCACTCCTCAGGACCGTATCGGGCAATTGACGATGCGAAACAACGACATCACCGACTCTCGCGAGAAGCTGATCGCCTACATGAATGCGGGGCTGATTTCGCTGTCCGGGGGCGGGGCATACCCTCAACTGGGTGGAGCCGACCCGGTGGATGGGGAGTAGACGGATCATTTCGCCCGGATCGGCGGAGGGCGCAACTCCGCGTGTAGTCCGGCGACGGGGCAAAGTTCCGCGATGTGGAATCATGCGCCCGACGGGCCGCGGGGTTCGGTGCGGAAAGGACGAACTGGCAATGCGCGACGTGACTGAAGCCGACGTCGAGATGGCGCTTGCGGTGCGGAAACAGACCGAGGCCATGATCGGGGAAGCGATGGGTGGCTTCAACGGTCTGTTTCCCTATGATGACAACGACCCGGGAGAGCCGGGAATGCTCTCCTACTCGCTTCACATGCTGGCGGAGCACTTGACCCGGGCGTATGAGGCCACATCCGAGATCGTCGCCCTCACGCAGGCTGCCCGGCTGCAACAGCGGGAACGGGGTGCCGACTGAACGTGACCTGCCGCCCGTGCGGGGTGTCTCGCCACGTGGTGGGTTGGGTTTCAGAGGGGTCGATTGGACCGTTTCTGGTCCGTTTGGTCAATCATGTGCGACCGCCGCTTCGATCCGCGATGGGGAGCGTTGAGGCTTCGTCCATCGACTGAGGGAAAGGCGAATCACAAGCGGCTCAGACGGCGTTCGACGTCACTGCCTCGATGATCCGCCGGTCCGAGGGAAATGCGAGTTCCGGCAAATCATCCGGAGTGAACCAGCCGAGTTCGAGCAGATCGTCATTCGGGGTCGGGTTGCCGTTGAAGGATGCCGCCGGGTAGACGGCAAGCACGACCGGCTCGCCCGGCGATGAGATGAGGGCGATAAGCGGACCGAGTTCGACCGTCAAGCCGGTCTCCTCGAACGCCTCCCGGATGGCCGCTTCCTCCACCACCTCTCCGCGCTCGACGTAGCCCGCGGGGAAACTCCACTTGCCGGGCGCGCGAACGCCCGGACCACGGCGTCCAAGCAGGAATCGGCCGTCGCGCGTGATGACGACCGCCACCGCCAACTTGGGATCCTGGTACATGACGAACCCGCAGCTGTCGCAAACAGGACGGTCGAGACCTTTCACCACCCGCGTTTCGCATGGACCCCCGCACCGCAGGCAGTGCAGACGGCCGACGAGCCGGTTATCGGGGATCGGGGCGCCCTCGGGAAGGTGGGAGAGGTCGGGAAGATCGGTCATCGGCGTCAGCGTCCTTCTCGGGCTGGCGGCGGATATGGCGGGAGGGATCTCGCCAACCGCGACCGGCGACGAAATCCCTCCTCTACCACCATGAGCTCGTTCGCCTAGCGGTAGCCGATGGCCCGCCACGGGTTTGGCACCGGCTTCATCGGCACTTCGATCAGGCAGGGCTCGTTGGCGACGATCGCCTCCTCGACCGCCTTCTGCAGCGCAGCCGGCCCCTCGGCGTATCGGCCCGCGATGCCAAACGCCTTCGCCAGCGTCATGTAGTCGGGGTTGCGGAGGTCGGAGGCAATTGTCCGGCCATCGAACTGCTCGGTCTGGATGCGCTTGACGTTGCCGAAGGCTCCGTCGTTGAAGACGACCGTGACGGCGCCGATGTTGTGCTGGGCCGCGGTCGCGAGTTCGTTCAGGCAGAACCCGAAGCCCCCGTCGCCGTTGGCGGAGACGACCGCCTTGCCGGGCTTCGCGATTTTCGCGCCGAGGGCGGTCGGGAAGCCGTAGCCGAGCGTGCCCTGATAGCCAGTGCCGATGTAGGTCAGGGGCTCGTACATGGGCATTGCGAAGTTGGACCAGTAGCCGATCTGGGTCACCTCCGCCAGGAAGATGCCGTCATCCGGAAGAGCCCGGCGGATAGCCATTGCATACTCTGCCTGCGGGCCGATGCCCATGGCCTTCGCCCAGGCGCGCTCCTTGTGGCCCTTGATCTCGTCGGCGGTCCAGCGGTTCTCGATCGATGCCGAGCCGAGCAGTCCGGCCATCGCGGCGAGAGCGGCCTTTGCGTCTGCGACGAGGTTCACCTTCGCCGGATAGTTTCGGGAAACCTCCTCGGGATCGATGTCGATCTGCACCACCGGCACGTCCGTGCCGGAGATGCCCCAGGGCAGGGTCGTCGGGTCGGCGAAGCGTGAACCGACGCAGAGGATTGCGTCCGCCTCGCGGGTGATCTCGATCGCTCCGACGATGTTGAAGACCAGCGGGTGGCGGTCGGACATTGCGCTCTTGCCGTTGGCGGTCAGGACGACCGGGGCCCCAAGCGTTTCCGCGACGAGTTTCAGTTCGTCCCACGCCCCCGCCCGGAGCACGCCCCCGCCAGCCCAGATGAGCGGCTTCTTCGCGCCGGCAAGCATCTTCGCGGCTTGTTCGAGCAGTAACGGATCGCCGGCGTGGCGCTCGGGAGCGGGCGCCGGGGCGAGCATGTCGACCTCGGAAACGGCGAACAGGGTATCCGGGGGAATCTCGATCTCGACCGGCCGCGGCCGGCCTGAGCGGAGTTCGGTGAACGCATCGTTGACGAGACCGGGAATCTCTCCCGGCGTCATGGCGCGGCCTGCCCATTTGGTGACCGATCGGATCATCCC
>CAIPGK010000480.1 GCA_903864575.1 uncultured Chloroflexota bacterium | reverse complement strand
GGCGGCGGCGGTGGCCTGGGCGGCGGCGGTGGCCTCGGCGGCAACAGTGGCCTCGGCGGCAACAGTGGCTTGGGCGGCGGCGGTGGCTTGGGCGATCGCAGCGGCTTCGGCGGCGGCTGTAGCCTCCGCGGCCGCCGCGGCAGATGTCGCAGCTTCGGCGACCGCGGTGGCCTCGGCGGCGGCAGTTGCCTGTGCGACTTCGGCAGCTTCAGCCTCCGCCGTGGTGGTCGCAGCCACATCGGGTGTCGGTTCGGCAGGGGTGGCTGGCCGCAATTGCAATCCTGCGCCCTCCGCGCCCTGAACGGAGGTCCAACCGTTGGGATAAGCGCTCCAGTCGAGCTTCGACCCTTCCTCGGTCACGAGGCCGACGATCCGTTGGGACGCATCTGCGGGAAGCGTGATTCCCGCGGCGGCGGCCTGCTCCTCGATCGCGGATAGCGCCGCCGCCGGGTCTCCGCCCGCCGCGAGGAGGGCGCCCTGTGCCCCGAGGACCAGCCCGGCCGCCGTCCCGGCGCCCTGCAGCGGACGGTCGGGATTGATGCTTTGTCCGAGCTCGAGAGAAAGGTTCACCCCGTCCCGTGCATAGGCCTCGCGCGCGCCGTCCTGATCCTGCGGAGCGCAGGGAATCGTGCCCCAGGTCTCGAAGATGCCGGCAAGCGCGGCCGAGCCGCCATCGGCCACCCCCTCCGGGGCAGCCGTTTCGAACGTGATGTCGGTGATGCCCGCTGCGAGAAGGGGAAGGGTGTACAGCGAGGCCATTCCCTCATCGCCAGCGTTGGGGCGCACGTCGATGCCCGCTCCGCCGCCGCAGGTGATCAGCGCGGAGGTCCACGCGCCGTCCATCCTCAGCCCGATCTGGTTGCCGGTGTCCTTCGCGGAGATGATCGCGACCTGGTCCGGACCAGACGCGCCGAAGCGCTGCAACAGTTCCAGGCGCTGCTCGCCATCATTCGATTCGCCGATGAGAATGGTTCGTGCCGCATCCTGCGCCTGCGACGCGCCGGGAGCGACAAGGCTGAAACACAGGAGTGCCACGGCGAATACCGCGGCGGCACGCGTTGCGGTCGTCAGGAACGAGCGGTTCGACATCTGGCTCCACCACGTTCGGCCGACAGGGTCGGAAGCGCCTTCTGACGGACGCACTCCGTCGTCGCCGGAACTCGCGCGCCATTGTGGCAAGTTCGCGCCGTTCCTGCATCCCCATTATGCGGTAGCCGTTCATATTGCACGGTTTGACGGACTGGAATCCTGCTATTGTCCGACGAAAAATCACCAAACTCTTTACAGGAACTACGACTTTTGAGCCAGCCTGTTTTCGGAATGGCAGCTGACACTTTTGGGTGGTTCAATGGCTGCACCGGGCGCGCGGGACAAGAACCCGTGCAATAGACTGCCGGAAGACCTCGCGGGGTTGTCATCGCGTCTCCAGCGTGGCGAAGCGGACGAAACCCGGCGGGCCCGATCGGAAGGCCGCCGCCCCGGAGCGGCGAGACAGGTGATGCGATGCAGTTCTCTTGGAGCGATCTCGCCCAGGTCGATCTTCATCCGGTCCAGATTGCGCTGATCGTGGCGACGATCGCAGCGGCCTGCGTGACCGACATCAGGATGCGCCGGATACCCAACTACATCACTGGGCCGGCAATGCTGGCGGGGCTGGCGGTTAATGCAT
>CAIPGK010000479.1 GCA_903864575.1 uncultured Chloroflexota bacterium | reverse complement strand
TGCCGTAGCAGAAGATGTGCATCTCCGCGCCGGGCCGTGCAAAGAAGGCGAGGTGGGAGGCGCTGCCGGTCGAGGTGACCAGGGTGCGGTGCGTCGCGGCGAGTCGAATCTGTTCCACGAGCGGGAGCCGCTCCGGGTATTCCACACGGAAGCCGTTATCCCGCAGCACCTCCTCAAGCGCCGCCTCTCCGATGTGCGCGCGTTGGCTCGCCGGGAGCATCCGCCTGCTGAAATAGAGCGGCTGCTCGCTCAATGGCGCGCCATCAGCGATCCGCTCGGCCACCGCGCGGTAGGGCTCCCCGGCGCGCTCGTGCACGATGGATTTGGCCAGGAGCATGGGGTCCGGCATGAGCAGGCGCCGGATGCGGACCGGCCCCGACGGGAGCAGGATGCGCTCGCGCCGCAGCCCGAACAGGTCGAGCAATGCGAAGACGTGAGGTTGGGGGACGTGACCGGGAACATACTGAAAGACTACGGGAGTGTCCGGGTCGACATGCGCCAGCGCCCAGATGCGCGCGAGCGATTCCAGCAGGCAATGCCCGAAGCTGTCGAAAAGCCAACCGAGATAGAGAACCTCCCCATCGATGACCTCGACCGGTTCCACGTCGACCGGCTCGCGGAGCCCCAGGTACTCCTCGCGGTCCTCCCATTTCTCTCGCAGACAGGGGATCGCGTCCCCCGCTCCGGTCATGACCCCGCCGGTTGCCCAGATATCCGGGGCCGCGACGGATATCGGAACGAACAACGCGTCATGGACAAGCGACATGGCGGGGGTGGCATCGCTCAGCCGCATTCTGGCCAGCACCCGCTTGGCAGGGTCGAAGCCAGTGAACCCGACGAAGCGGTGAAGAGCGGGGTCGATCCTCCGCCACGAATCCCAGAGCATCAGATCCCCCATCCGGGCATTCCGAGGACGGAACGCCGCCGATCATCACGCCTGACCTGATGCCTCAGACCGACATCGGCAACCGCGCCTCGATGGCAGCCCGCGCGATGGCCTGCGTTGCAGGCGTGCAGCGACGAAGCGCGGTCTCGGCCAGTGCGCGCACCTGCGCGGCGTAGCGGTAGCGCTTCCCGGCGTCGGGTTCCTCCAGCAGGGCGTTGGTGAAGAGGGTCATCATCGTGTCGGCCTGCGCGTCGCTCAGGCGATCGGCGGGCATCCGTGCCGCCAACGCGGCGAAGACCGGCCAGGCCGTGGCGCGGATGGTATCGAGGAGCGGCTCGGCTGCGGAGAGCGCGGCATCATCCATCGGAATCAACCCGGTGAGCAGGCTGTAGAGCCAGAGCTCGTCGAATTCCGCGTCGAGGTCGCGGTCGGAGGGCAGAAAGGGAACCCGCGACAGGTTTGGCAGCAGGCCATCCTCCACCAGCCCGGCGATGGCCGCGTCGAGATCGAGCCGGACCGCGGCGAAGGGGCTCACCCGCATCCGCAGCGCGTAGTGGTAGGTCGCATGCACGCCGGTCGTTTCCGAGATCAGCACGTTATCTTCGAGCATGGGCCGCGCGGTGAAGTAGTGAACCCGCGCGCCGGGGTGGGCGAAGAGCAGCAACTCGGCCGCGCCGCCCTTGCACAGCGCGATGGTGCGATGGCTGGCGACGATCCTGATCTGCTCCGCGATGGACATGGTCTCCGGGTGGACGATGAGGAAGCCGTTGTCCCGCAGGAGCGCCTCGAAGGCGGCTTCGCCGGCGATGGCGCGCTTGCCGCTCGAAAGGTTGCTCCGGCTGAGGTAGATCGGCTGGTCACTCAGGGGCGCCTCCCCGGTGATGCGATCGGCGACCGCCCGGAACGGGGCGGCGGCGCGCTCGTGGACGACCGAGGTGATCAGGAACATCGGATCCGGGATCAGCAGGGAGCTGAAGGTGGCCGGCCCCTGCGGAATGATGATGCGGTCGCGGTCGATGCCAAAGAGCGCCAGGATGTCGAACGCGACCTGCGGCGGTTCCACCCCCGGCCAGTAGTGAAAGAGCACGTTCGTCGTCGCGGGCACGAAGTCGAGCGCCCAGATGCGGGCGAGCGACTCGATCAGGATGTGGCCGAACATCTCGAAGAGCCAGCCGAGGTAGAGGACGTCGCCCTCGATGCGCTCCCCCGGCCCGGAAGCCTCCGGCTTGCGCAGTCCCAGGAGGTCCTGGCCAGCCTCCGACCAGTCGCGCACGAGGGGGATCAGGTCGCCGCTGGAGGAGATCAGGCCGCCGGTGGCCCAGGGGTCCGGGTCGGCACGGCGAGGGGGGAGATAGCGAACGTTGCGGTGGACCGCGAACTCCGGAGCGCCGACGCCGACGTGCAGGCGCAGGTCGCGCATGGCGTCCACGTAGGCGTCTTCCGGAAAGCCGAGGAATCGGTGACGTGCCGGATCGAGCCGGCGCCGCGAACTCCAGAGCATGTGTCTATCCCTTGCCGTAGCACGAGGGTCGCTGCTGTCGGAGAGTGTAGCGGGGGTTGCGGCTTTGGGCCGAGGCCTAGGCGCCGGCAACGGCTTCCGCGAGGCGATCGAGGCGCTTCTTCCAGAAGGCGCGCCACTCCTCGACCGCCGCGGCATCCGGCAGTCGCTCGTGCTGGATCTGCACGCTGGTCCTGCCGCCCGGCCTGGGGGTGAGCCAGATGGCCATCCGGGTCAGGCCGCCGGTGACGTTGAACCGCGCGGAGCGGCCGAGTTGCACGGTGCGCAGGCTGAGCAGCCCCGGTTCCAGCCAGCGGTCGCGCAGGGCGTCGTGGGTGAACCATGAGCCGATGGAGTCCGGCGAACCGTCGAAGGTGCGAGTGACGCTCACCGAAAACCCGTCTGCCTTCTGGTTGGGCGCGCGGAGCCCGCGGGCGCGCTCGTAATGGACGGTCACGTTCTGCGCCCACCAGCCATCGAGACCATGCTCCCCGGCCAGCCATTGCGCGATCTCGGCATGGGCGCGGTCCGCGCCGCCCCAGGCATCGATCAGGGCGAACCAGTCCGCGGGCGGCTTCCCGGTGGCGCGCACGAAGGCCTCGTCGCCGATGGCGGGCAACAGCCGGGGCGGACGCTTTGCGGGAGGGTCATCCATGAAGGGCACCGGAGTGGGTCGTCGATTGGTATCGTTCTTGCAGGCTAACACACCAGCACGATCAACCGTCAACGTTACCGGCGATTGATTCTTGTCGCAGGTTCCTGCGGACCGCGCCGTTCGTTCCGGCGGGGCAGCCCGCGCTACGGAACGACCGAGAAGCGGTAGCGGGTGGTGGAGGTCCAGCGCTCGCCCGGCCTGAGGACCGTCGAGGGGAACTCCGGGTGGTTGGGCGAATCGGGGAAGTGATGCGTCTCCAGGCAGACCCCGTCGCCAGCGCGGTAGAGCGTGCCGCCGATGCCGATCCGTCGGCCATCGAGGAAGTTGCCCGAGTAGAGTTGCACCCCCGGCTCGGTCGTCTCGATCCGGAGCATCCGGCCGCTGACCGGGCCCTCGAGGAAGATGACCGGCGCGATCTCCCCCGGCTCGCCGCCGTCGAAGACAAGGGTGTGATCGTACCCTCCCGCGATCGCCAGTTGCGGATGGCCGACCCGGATTCGCGCCTCGAGCGCATGGGGCGCGGTGAAGTCGAAGGGCGTTCCCGCGACCGGAGCGAGGTCGCCGGTCGGGATCAGCGTCTCGTCCACCGGGAGGTAGCGTGAGGCCCGCACCTGCAGCAATTGGCCAAGCGCGCTGCCCCGGTTCTCTCCTTCGAGATTCCAGTAGGCGTGCTGGGTCAGGTTGACCACGGTCGGCGCGTCGGTCGTCGCCTCGTAGCGGACCTCCAGCGCGTCGTCGGTGGTGAGCAGGTAGGTCACGCTGGCGTCGAGGCGGCCGGGGTAGCCCTGATCGCCGTCCTCGCTGGTGAGCGAGAGGCGGATCGCGGGCTGCCCGTTTTCGGTTGCATCCTCCGCGCGCCACGTGCGGCGGTCGAACCCCTCCGGGCCGCCGTGGAGGTGGTTCGGGCCGTCGTTGCGGGGGAGTTGCACCTCCCGTCCGTCCAGCGTGAAGCGGCCGTCCCGGATGCGGTTCGCGTACCGCCCGGCCACGACCCCGAAGAAGGGAGGGACGCCGGTCACGTACTCCTCGGCGGTCGCAAATCCGAGGGTGACGTTGCCGCGCTCGCCGAAGCGGTCCACCGCCCGGACCTGCTGCAAGGTCGCGCCGAGGGTCAGCGCGGAGATGGCGATGCCATAGCCGTTATCGAGGGTCCACCGCTCAACCGGCTGGCCGAGCGCGCTTCCGAACGGTTCACAGGTGATTGCAGTGGGCATGGTCGGCTCCAGCGCTCGACGGGCGGCAGACGAATGGGAGCATTGTCCCATGCTCCACAAAAGCCGCCCGATGGGTGACGGCGTCATGCCAGCAGCAGATCGCGCACCATCTCGCTGACATGTTCCACGAGATATTCCGCGGGCGGGGTCCACGAGGTGGGGGCGGGAGCGGCGGCGGCGGCGGCGAGCACGGCGGCGGGTTCGACCCCGGCCAGCAGGTTGCTGCCGCAGGCGATGGTTTCCGGGCGCTCGGTCACATCCCGCATCGTGACCGCGGGCACGCCCAGGATGCAGCACTCCTCCTGCACCGTGCCGCTGTCGGTGAGGACCAGCCGCGCGCCCTGCTCGAGTGCGACGAAATCGAGGAAACCGAGGGGGGGGAGCATCTGCACGCGCGGGTCCGCCGGAGCCACGCCCTGCTCCGCCATCCGCGCTGCCGTGCGGGGATGGACCGGCCAGACGAGGGGCATGCCGAACGCTGCCGCCAACCCGTCGAGGCTCTCCGCGATCATCCGCAGCCGGTCCGGCAGGTCCACGTTTTCCTGCCGGTGCAGGGTCGCCAGCAGGTAGCCGCCCCGTTGGAGTCCGAGGTCGGCGGTGATGCGTGATGCGGCGATCTCCGGCGCATGGTGGCGCATCACCTCGTTGATCGGGTTGCCGGTGACGACGATCCGATCCGGCGGGATGCCCTCGCGGCGCAGGTTCTCCGCGCTGCCTTCGGTGTAGGGCAGCAGGAGCGTGCTGCAATGGTCGATCACCCGGCGGTTGATCTCCTCGGGTACGCGGGGGTCGTGGCAACGGTTCCCCGCCTCCATATGGAAAACGGGAATGCCCATCCGGGCGGCGACGAAGGCCGCAAGACCGCTGTTGGTGTCGCCGAGGATCAGCACGCGGGCGGGCCGCTCCGCCGCCAGCACGCGCTCCGTTTCGGCAATGATTGCCGCGACCTGTTGCCCGAAACTCCCGGCCCGGATGCCGAGCGCGATGTCCGGCGGCCGCACCCCGAGCTCCCGGAAGAAGAGATCGTTCAGCCGGTCGTCGTGGTTCTGTCCGGTGTGGACGAGCACGTGATCGCAGGCTGCATCGAGCGCGGGGACGATCCGCGAGAGCCGGATGATCTCCGGGCGGGTGCCGAGAATGGTGAGAATCTTCACCGGGCCGGCTCCTCCGTCAGGAAGCCGGCCGTGCGGAGCGTGGCGCGCACGCCATCGAGATCGACGAGGTTATCGGCGGAACTCACTTCGCGGTCGAGCGGTTCGGCGACGATCGGGTCGGCGGTCAGTTCCGGCAGCATCGGGCAAATCGCGAGATAGTCGCCGCGGCGGATGGTGCGTCGGCCCTCCTCATCCGAGACGAGAATCTCGTGGATCTTCTCACCCGGGCGGATGCCGGTGATCCGGGTCGGGATCGGGCGGCCGTCGATCAGCGCGGCGGCGAGATCGGTCACCCGAGCGGCGGGCACGCTCGGGACGAAAATCTCCCCCGGCGCGGCGTGGCGGAGTGCGGCAAAGACCGCGTCCACCGCCTGATCGAGCGTCATCAGGAAACGGGTCATCTCCGGGGTGGTAATCGTCACCGGGCCACCGCTGGCGATCTGGTCAAGGAAGAGCGGGATCACCGACCCGCGCGAGGCCATCACGTTGCCGTACCGCGCCGCGACGAAGCGGGTTCCCGGGCTGTCGAGATTGGCGGCGATGAAGACCCGCTCCTGCAACGCCTTGGTCATGCCCATCACGTTGACCGGCTTGCAGGCCTTGTCGGTGGAGACGCCGACGACCACGCCGGGCCGCGCGATTCCCTCGCCGATGGCGCGGACGATCTGCTCCGGGCCGTGGATGTTGGTGCGGACCGCCTGCTCCGGGAAATACTCGCAGTTCGGCACCTGCTTGAGCGCGGCGGCGTTGAAGACCGCGTCCGCGCCCCGGAGGGCGCGGCGGATCGCGGCGGGGTCGGCCACGTCGCCGATGTGAAAGCGAAGAATGCGGTCCCAGCCGCCATAGATGACCTCGTCGGTCGCGGCGGCGCGGCGGGCGATGGCGAGGCGCATGTCGTGCTGCTTCGCCTCGTCGCGGGAGAAGACGATGATGGTCTCCGGGCGGCCGAGGTCCCCGGCCAGCAAGCGGCGGACGAGCGCCCCGCCGAGCGAGCCGGTTCCCCCGGTGACGAGGACGCGGGCCCCTTCGAGCGGGTGGTCATGTCCTGCGGCCCGGGTCGATGGAAGAGCAGTCATGGAGTCCCCCTGATGGCGTCGTATGGGACCGGATCGGCGGCGGCGCGGGCAAGCATGGTGGGCCAGTCCGGTTTCGGGATGCCGGACACGGCCCGGAAGCGGGCGTCGTCCAGCGAGCGGTCGATGGCGGGGCCGTCGACGGCGTCGATCTCCACCGGAAGGGTGAAGGCCGCGCGGGTCATCTCCAGCAGCGCGAATTTGTCCACCGGGTCCCCGGCGAGATGCCAGAGCCCATCGAGCCCGGGCCGGGATTCCAGCACGATGCGGATGGTTTCGGCAAGTTCGATGGTGGTGACCCCGCTGAAGCGCGCCAGGCGATAGCCCTGCACGCGCCCGCCGCGCTGTCCGATGAACCACTCCAGCAACCCGAGGCCGCCCGCGAGTTCCCGCCCGATGATGCTCGTCCGCAGCGTCAGCGAACCGGGGCCGGTGACTTCCCCGAGCAGTTTCCCGCGGCCGTAGATGTCGGGCGGATCGGGCAGGTCCTGCTCCGTATACATGCCGCGTCGGCCGGAAAAGACGCAATCGGTCGAGATGTGGATCAGCCGCGCGCCGGATTCCCGGCAGCGGTCGGCGAGGCGATGGGGCAGGGCAGCGTTGACCGCGATCGCGGCAAGGGGATCCTGCCCGTCCGGGCGCTGCTTGATGAGCCCAACCGCATTGACGACCGCCTCGGGCCGGACCTGAAAGAAGAGATCGTCCAGCGCTGCGTCATCCAGCAGATCGACCCCGGAGATCGTCCGGGCCGGATCGAACAGCCGGCCCCACGGCCGGGTCGCCGGATTCTGCCGCATGACGGCGACAGCCTCGTGGCCCTCGCGCAGGGCGAGCCAGAGACGGTGTCCGAGCATCCCGCTCGCGCCGAGAATGAGGATGCGCATGGCGTCGGTGACTCCCTCGGACGTGACCTGCCCGTCCCGTAGGCTACCACGGCGTATCGTCGCGAATGATCGGGTCGTCGGGTCATCCCCGAACGATCGGGCGGCCCGCCGGCGACGGCGTCGAAAATCCATGCGCCTGCTGCCGCGCGCCGGATTGTCGGGTTGGACCGGTCGTCGATGGAGGCCAATCCGCGTGCGATTGCGGCGTCCCGCTCGTCCGGGGTCGGCGGGATGCCGAGTCCGCCCAGTTCCGGACTTTCCGGCATCGCGCCGTGCGCGGCAACCCGGGATCATGCCAATCCACGGTCACAACTGTGGCACAATCCCGGCGAGTTTCTGTATCCGACATCCGACG
>CAIPGK010000478.1 GCA_903864575.1 uncultured Chloroflexota bacterium | reverse complement strand
CACCAGGAAGGGCAAGGACAAGAAGCAGGCTGCCGCCGCCGCCGACGGCAAGAAGGCCGGCAAGAAGGGCAAGGAGAAAGGCAAGGGCAAGGGTTCCGACCGCAGCCCGGACGAACTCCAGAAGCCCGGCGTCGGCACCGAAGGCCCATGCGGAAGCGGGTCCCGCAAGGACAACATCTGCACGAAGGATTCCGAGTGCTGCACTAGCATCTGTGACATCCAGCTCGGCAAGAAGAACAAGGACAAGAAGGGCCGCTGCCGCTGCGTCCGCCGGGGCGGGGCCTGCACCGCCGACAATAACTGCTGCAACAGCATCTGCATCAGCGGCGTCTGCGGCTACCTCTCCTAGCATCCGCTCTCCGTTCAACGAACGGGCGACGCCCCCGATTCCCGGGTTTCCGGGTTCGGGGGCGTTTCATATCCTGTTGCCGCGGCGCCTGTTTCCGGGTTCGCGTCCGGCGAGGGCCCTGCGGCGCTACGTCCCGCGCAGACTCTCGCGCAACGCGCGCCGGATCCGGTCGAACCGCCGCTGCGTCTCTCGCCGCCCAAGCCCGACCCGCCTCCCCGCCGCGGCCATCGACCTCCCCTCCGCCACGCAGGCGAGCATCAGCGCCCGGTCCGTCTCGTCCATCCGTGGACCGATTTCAGCGACCATCACCACGGCGTCCTCCACGGACGCCATGCCGTCCGCAAGCCGCGGGTCCGCTCCTTCCGGGAGTGGTTCGACGCGCAATCGGCCCCACAATCCGCCCCAGGCATCCCGCATGCGAAACCTGCCGGACCGCAATACATACAGGAAAAACCCGGTCTCCCCGCGCCAGGAGTCGAGCAGGCCAAGCAGTACCGGAAAGCCTTCTTGCCGCAGGTCGTCCAGCAGCAGCGGTCTGCCATCCACGCGCGGCCCCCGGTATCCCCCATTCGCGTGGCAAATGGTTCCGGCCCAATAGTCGAACCGCGGCTGCAGCACCGTCCAGACGGCGGCAATGGCCTCCCGGTCGCCCGCGCGGGCCGCGCGGGCGGTGTCGTCGAACCAGCGCCGCTCGGATTCCGTCATCCATCCGCCGGGCTTGAGCGGGCGAGGCATCGGCGGCGGCGGGACCGGCGATCCGGGCGCATCAGAACCGTTCGGCGACTCCGGCGACTCCAGCAGCACCAGCGGCGAGCTGGTGCCTGCATCGTGCCAATTCAGGCGTTTTCGATCCATGAGCGAACCTCCGAGACGTCACGGGCGGGGCGCTTCTGCGCTCGGGGGCATCAGGTTTTCGACACAATCAGCGGCGATCGGGTGAACGGGCGGGCGCGGCCGGAGCGATCTCCACGCGCCACGTCGGCAGCCAGCGACGACGCGCCACTCCGCGCGCCGCTGGAGCGTCGCGGATGCTCTGCATCCTCCCGGGGAGTGATGGAGCACGTTGGCCGGCAATCAGCGACGACGCCTCCACCGGCGCGGCCTGCTACGCCAGATCGCGCTCAGCCAGCACGTGCAGCACGCCACACCGGGGACAGGTTGCCTCGATCCTGCCGCCAGTAACCCGGAAGTAGCGGTCACGAAGCTTGATGTTCACCCGGCCGGTGCGGTCGATCGTCGCCAGCAGCATCGGGCGTGACTCGCACCGGCACTCCCAGCGCCGCACGACCGCGCCATCACCACCGCCGCCAGCACGCCGCGGCGCGTTGGCCGTCGCCTGGCGGTCCTGCGGCATTGCCCGCAGTTCGGGCCGCTCCGAAATCAGCCGGTCCTCGGCCTGATCCGCGGGTACGCCACCGTGCTCCCGGACAGGCGCTTCATCCACGCACCGGGCGGCAAAGCGATTGGGAGCGGGTCTCCGGTGCACGGCAAAGGGATCGACGGCAGGCCCATGGCCACCCTCGCCACCACCTTCAGCGTTGAACGCGGAGCTGGCATCGGCATCGGCATCGGCATCACGATCGACATCGGCGCTGCCACGATCTACGGCAGGGTCATCTGCATCATCGACTTTTCGGATACGGTCGTGGGTAGACATGCCAGGCATTCCCTTCTCTCGCAAGATAGATCATTTGTTCGTATCTTGCGTACAGTCTAGGGATCGCCCTGCCACCTGTCAACAGGGCCGGCATGGCACGCGCCGAAAGGAAACCGGGGCACAACGATCGGGCGGCGAGCAGCACATCCATCCTGCTCGCCGCTCGCGCAACCGGTGAGGCCGTCTAGGCCTTAGGGCACCCACAGGTCTTGCTGATCGAGGCTCCCGAACCGCTCGTCTTGCAACCCCGGCCCATGTCGTCAAACGTCACTGCCTGCTTGCACGTGACCGCCGAGGTGCTGAGCGAATCATGTCTGGGCGTTACGCTGATGATTCCAAAGTCGGGCCCGTTCAGCGTCACTCCCGCGCCAAACCGAATCTCCGCCGAATTGGCGGAGCCAGACGTCGAACTGGTTTGGACAGGTGTGTTCGATGACACCAACCCGGTCACGAGGCCAGCCTCGCCGTCCAATCTGGCCTGTGGGATGATACGGGACGATGATACGGGACGCAGTTACCTGTCACAACAGGGTTATGTGTCGTTCCCTGTTCAGCGAACCGGAGCCAACTGCCCCGGGGTGGGTTCCGCTCAGCAGAACCATGATTCGGTCAGCGCCGGCGCGACCGGGCGGCGCTTCACCGGCGCCGGCACGGGCGGGACATCCTCACCGGCCACCGACCACGCCGCCGACCAGATCTCCGCGAAGGTCATCCCGGGGGGATCCAGCAACCCGGCGGCGGCTTCGACGATGCCGGCGACCTCGCGGTGCAGGGCATCCATGCGCGGATCGGGGTGCGTCCATCGCCAGGTGAAATTGGCGGCGTCGAGCTCGCCAAGCCAGGCGGAGCGGTCCGGGTCATCCAGCACCAGCGAACCGGGGGGGATGAGCAGGCGAATGGAGAACATCACCGGATCGACGCACCCGGTCAGGTCGTTCTCCGCGACCCATCGCAACAGATCGCGGTAGCCATCGAGGGTCTCCCACGGGGAGAATGGCAGCAGGGAGGGGCGCATGGCGATGCCTGCCTCGTCCAGCAGCGCGAGCGCCTCGTCCACCATCGCCCGGTCATGCCCCTTGGCCATCCGGCGCAGCGCCTCCGGCGCGAGCGACTCGACGGCGGTCACCACGAAGATGCAGCCGTTCGCCGCCAGTTCCGGCAGGCGTTTGCGATGCTCCAGCAGGTGTTCCACCTTGATCGTGGCGTCGAAGGTGAGCCACGGGAACTCCACCCTGAGCTCTCGCATGATCCGCATCCCGTGGCCGGGACCGTTGAAGAAATCGGGATCCGTGAAGGTGATGTGTCGCGCACCGGCCGCAATCTGGGCGCGGGCATCCGCCAGCACGACCGAACGCGGGACGACGACGAACCTCCCGCCGTAGATCGGCGTGATCGGGCAGTGGCGGCACTGGTGATGGCAGCCGCGGGTCGTCTCCACCGCACCCGCGGGGACGATGGTCCCCTTCGGCCACTCCAGCCCGGCATACAGCCGCAATCCCGGCAACCCGTCGCGATCCGGAACGAGCGCCCGCAGGACGGGCGGCAATGGCTCCAGCACCGGCGCGGCGGCACGACTGGCCGTGCCGACGCCGGGAACAGCGGCGGGATCATCACCGCGGTCCAGCGCCTCGGCCAGCCCGAGCAGGGCAGCCTCGAACTCGCCGGAGATGACGCTGTCACCCGGACCGTCGAGCAGGTAGGGCGCGTTCAGGGTGGCGTACAGGCCATAGAAGCAGATGTGCGCATCCGGGTTCGCCGCCCGAACCCGCCGCGCGGCGGCAACCCCGAGCCGCAGGGCGGTATGCATCGGCACGGCGATCGCCACGAGCCGCGCGGCGCCGATGGCGTCGCTGTCGAGCGACTCCACGGCGGTGTCGATCGCGGCGGGGGCGAACCCATGATGCCGCAACACCGCAAGCGGCCCAGCAAGGCTCACCGGCTGGTGGCCGAGTTCGTAGCAACTGATCAGCAGGATGGCGCCGGGAAGTTGCAGCGAGTTGTCGTCGGAATCGGCCACGTCAGCGCCTCATGGAGGAGATACCGGGTTCCCGAGCATCTCCGTCATCCCGAGCCCGCGCAGGATCCCGTGGTCGCCGGGTGGCGAGCGGTGAGATCCCTCCTTCGTCGGGATGACGGACGGCGGCGCGGCCGCCGACCGGACGCGGAGAACCGCGCGAAGGACTACTCCCCCTCGTCGTGCAGTTCGTAGGTCTCCTTGCCGCCCCCGGCTTGGATGCGCTCGCCGCGAAGCGCGGCCCGCAAGGCCCCCGGCGCGGCGGTGCGCACATCCACCATCGGGGTAAGCCGCGCGACGAGTTCGCGGGTTCCCGTCACGTTGAGCCGCTGCATGAGCATCGAGAAGGTCGCCTCGAGTTCCCCGGCGATGGCGTCGCGGTTCTCGTCGGCCATGCTCCAGAAATCGTGCTTGAACGTGGCGTGGACCCACTTGCGGACGGCGTAGAAGAACTGCGCATCGGACTGCCCCTCCTTGCGCTCGTTCCCGTACTTCTCCTGGAGGTAACCATAGGTCTTTTCGCGCAGGGCGGCGGGCAGGTTCGGGCTGTCCATGATGATGTTCTGGAACGCCGCCGCGAGGTGCACCTCGACCGCGCCCGACTTGGCGAACTCGTCGAAATACTCCGCTGGCAGGGTGGACGCGCCGTGCTGCACCGCGCCGCCCATGCCGTACTCGCGGGCGGCGACCGAAAGATCGTGCAGCGTCTGGAAATCGACCGCGACCCGCTGGATCGTCCCGTCCGGCAGCACGATGCCGCCGTGGCTGGTGCCGGTCTGGACGCTGATCTTGGAGATGCCGGTCAACGTCCGACCGGCCTCGGCGCTGTGCCGCGCGAGGTGCGCCTCGTACAGCTCCATGAACGCGCGCAGATCCTCGACCGTGGAGTTCCGCAGCCCGACCTCGCCGATCTCGCCGCCGATGGAGACCGTCACCCCGGCCGGCTCGTTCTCGCGGATGAACCGGGTCAACTCCGCCGTGTGCCGGGCGTTGAGCTGCTGCTGCTCGCTGAGCGTGGGGAGGGAGAGGTCGACGATGGTGCTGGCGTCGACGTCGATGTTGTAGTACCCGGCGGCCATCGCCTCGACGCACAGGTCGCGGATGGTCTGCAGCTCCGCGTCCCGCTCCGCCGTGACGTACTTCTTCGCGCTGATCTGGTAGTGATCGCCCTGTACGAAGACCGGCCCGCGATGCCCTTCGCGGATGGCGGCGGCCAGGGCATTGGAGGCGTACTCGCCGGGCCGCTGCTCGGTGTACCCCATCTCGGAGCGGGCCAGTTCGAAGAGCATGATCCCGACGTCGTTGGCCTTCGCCGCCCGGAACGCCGCGCGCATCGAGTCGTAGGCCATGCCGCGGATGTTCATCGCCGGGGCGGTCGCGTGGGCATACTCGCCGCGGCCGCAGGCGGTGTAGACCTCGTGGATGCTGGCCGGGTAGGCCCCGACCGCCACCGCCGCCCGCCGGATGATCCAGCGCGCCGCGGAGCGCACCGGGTCCTCGCCGAAGACGGCGTTCCAGATCAGGTCATCGACAAGGGACTCGCGCAGGGCGCGCTCGTCCAGCACCTCGACATCCTCGTCATGGATCCGGATGATGCCGTCGGCCGCCGCAAGCACCTGGGAAAGTTCGGTCCACACCCCGCGCGTCGCCATTCCTGGTCTCCCATCTGGACCCCGGCCATCTCGCGGGCCGGAGCGCACTCACTAATGCGCTATTGTCGCAGGCTACCCTGCCACGGGGCGACCTGAAGCCCCCCGGAGTTTCCCGGCCAGCGCTCACCGGGGTCATTGCACGGTGAGGTATCCGAACATGCCGGCGGCTTCGTGGCCCGGCTCGTCGCAGAAGAAGTAGTAGGTTCCCGGCAGAGCGTTCACGATGGCGTCGCCGGTCTGGCCGGGATCGAGATCGATAAAGACTCCCAGATCGGGCAGGCCGGGGTTGTTGTGGTCGGTAATCGAGAAATTGTGCATCGCCGCGCCTGCGTTGGTCACCTCGAGGCGCACATTGCGGTTCGCCGGGATGGCGAGCGCCCCGGGATCGAAGAAGATGTCCCTCGTCGTGAGGGAAACGATGTCCGCCGTCGGCAGACCGGGCGGCGCGATGACGGGAGTCTCCACCGCCGGGGGCGCAACGATGACTGGCGTGCCGACCGGTTGCATCACCGGCGCCGCTACGGCCCGTTGCATCCCCGCCACGCCGAACGCGGCTGCGGCGGCAATGGCGGCGACTCCCAATCCGGCCACCATCGCCCGCGCCGCCATGCGGCTGAGCGCCGATCCCGAACGACCTGACGCGCGCGCCATGCGCTGCTCCTCTCACCGTCGATGAATCCCCCGGCATCCCGCCGCCGATTGGCGGATTTCGCCGTCCGCCGACGGAGATGCACGATCCGTGCCGGTGGAATGGGACACATGCCCCGCGCGGGTGCGCGGTCATGGGTTGCGTCGTCCGGAGAACGCAAACCGCCCGCCCCCGGCGATGCCGGGAGCGGGCGGGATTGCAGTCGATGCGCCGGAAACCGGCGGCCGTTACTTGACGGTCAGTTTCCCGACCATGCCGGCCTGCTTGTGACCCGGCACGTTGCAGTAGTACTCGTACTCGCCCGCGGCGGCGTTGATGGTGATTTCGTGGGTCTCGCCCGGCGCCTGATCCTGGCTGATCTTCAGGGCGTCGATCGAGAAGTTATGCGGCGCAGCGCCTTCGTTCGGGAGGCTCACCATCACGTCGGTGTTCGCCGGAATGGAGAACTCCTTCGGCTCGAAGTAGATGTCGAAGGACTTGACCGTAACGACCTCGGCGGCGGCAGCCGGAGCAGCGGCGTCCGCGGCCGGGCTGGCCTCGGCGGCCGGAGCGGCGGCATCAGCGGCCGGGCTGGCTTCGGCAGCCGGAGCGGCAGGCGCTTCGGTCGCCTTCGGGGCCTCGGTAGCCTTCGGCGCTTCGGTCGCCTTCGGCGCTTCAGTCGCCTTCGGCGCTTCAGTCGCCTTCGGGGCCTCAGTGGCCTTCGGGGCTTCGGCAGCCGGGCTGGCCTCGGTGGCCGGCTTGGCCTCGGTGGCCTTCGGGGCTTCGGCAGCCGGGCTGCCCTCGGTGGCCGGCTTGGCCTCGGTGGCCTTCGGCGCCTCGGTTGCGGCGGGGGCCTTCGGAGCTTCCTTCGCGTCATCGCCGCCGCAGCCGGCCAGCAAGCCAAGCGCGAGCGCGGCGGTGGGAACGATCATCCAACGAGCGGATGCCTTCATGAAACGGGACCTCCTCGATCCTTTGCGGCGGGTGCGCCAATCGTGCGCCCCGTGAAAACACTGTCCTGCCACGGCCAGAGACGCGGCTCGCGACGACACCAGCGGCACGAAACCGCCAGCCGTCCCGCTGATTGCAATTACTTGGCCGTGAGCTTGCCGACCATCCCGGCATCCTTGTGGCCCGGAACGTTGCAGTAGTACTCATACTCGCCCGCCGGCGCATTGATCGTGATTTCGTGGGTCTCGCCCGGCGCCTGATCCTGACTGATCTTGAGGGCATCGATCGCGAAGTTGTGCGGCGCAGCCCCCTCGTTCACGAGCGAAACCATCACATCCGTCCCGGCCGGGATCGAAAACTCCTTCGGTTCGAAGTAGATGTCAAGGGATTTCACCGTCACTGCCTCGGCCGCCGCCGCGCCATCGGCGGGAGCAGCGGCCGCAGCGGCCGCCGGGCTTGCGGCGGCATCCGCGCCCTCGGCGGGAGCCGCGTCAGCAGCGGTCGCCGCGCCGATCTTCAGGTTCGCATCGGCGACGAGCGTGCCGACCATCCCGGCGTCCTTGTGGCCCGGGACATTGCAGTAGTACTCGTACTCGCCCGCCGGCGCGTTGACGGTGATCTCATGGGTCTCGCCCGGCGCCTGATCCTGGCTGATCTTGAGCGCGTCGATCGCGAAGTTGTGCGGCGCCGCCCCCGCGTTGGGAAGGATCAGCTTCACGTCCGCCGCGGCCGGAATCGTCACGCTCTTCGGCTCGAAGTAGATATCGTAGGAGGTGATCGTCGCCTCGCCGGTGGAGGCTGCCGTGGCCCCGTCATCGGCTCCTGCCTCGGGGGTGGCCTCGATCTTCGGCAGGTTCGCCACGTCGGTCACCCGCGTGACGTCCTCCTTCTCGACCATTTTCGGCGATCCGCACGCTGCGAGCAGCGCCACCGCCGCCACCGCGACCGGCGCAACCGTGAACCACCGCCTGGACATCGACATGATCCCGTTCCTCCAGCACACCCGTGCGGCGCAGCGCGCCATCGTCATCCGTGTCCGTGTCCTGCGGTTGCCGACTCCCGGCGTCGGTTCACCGCCGTCCGGTGCGCGCCGGAACGTGGGGACACCCCCCGCTCTCGCGCCCGGCGACGTCGTTGCCATCGCACATTGTACCCGTCGGCGCGGGCTCATGGGGAGGCGCGCGGCCGCAATCGCCGCGGCAATCGACCGCTCAGGTGGGCAACTTGCCGGGGTTGAGCATCCCTGCCGGGTCAAAGGCCCGTTTCAGCCGCCGCAGCGGCTCGGCCGCCTCCCCGAGCTGGGCGGCGAGCCAGCCAGCCCGCGCGATGCCGATTCCCTGGTGGTGGGCGATCATCCCGCCGCTCCCAAGGGCCGTCCGCATCAGCGTGTCCCAGACGCGGGCATAGCGGGCGATGGCGTCGGCGTCATCCGCGGCGGAGATGGTGAACGTCACCGTGCAGCACGCGCCAGTCGGGTGAATCTCGGGGAAGCTCATGGCCACCGTGTCGCAATCCCCCGCGAGGGCCTTCCGCACCGCATCGTGCAGCCCCTCCAGTTTCGACCACGGCGCCTGGATGTCCACCGCATCGCCGATCGTTCCCGGCTGCCGCAGCGCGATGAACCACTCGGGCCGCCGCTGCCTGCCCGCATCCCACCGCTCGGCCATCGCGCGGGCCAGATCGGCTGCGCCATCTTTTCCGGCGATCGCCATCAGGCAGTGCTCCTGCGCGAGCGCGAGATCGGCCGGGCCTTCGCATCCCGCCATGAGCAGGCATCCGGCGGCGTCCTGCCCGTGCAGGTCCTTCATCCGGCCGGTTTCCACGACGTCGAACAGGCAGATGGTGGCCGGGGCGATCCCGGCCTGCGCCACCTCGCGCAACGTGTCCAGCCCGGCCCGGAGATTCGGCATCCAGAGCGCGCGCATCAGCCGCGCCTCCGGGATCGGCGGCACCGCAAGCGTCACCTCGGTGACCACCCCGAGGGTGCCCTCCGATCCGATGAAGAGGCTTCGCGGGTCCGGTCCGGCCCCCCACAGCGGCATGGCCGGGGTGGTGACGAGGGTTCCGTCCGTGAGGGCGATCTCCATCGCCACTACCCGGTCGCCGATGCCGCCATACCGCCCGCTCGCCGCCCCGCGCGCGCCGGTCGCGATCCACCCGCCAACGCTGGACAGCTCGAGCGAGCGCGGCAGGAACCCGAGCGTATGCCCACGCTCCCGCAGCCACCGCTCCAGTTCGCCGCCGATGATCCCCGCGCCGACAGTGACGGTTCCATCGACCTCGGAAAACGCGCCGATCCGGTCGAGCCGCTGCATGGAAAGCAGCACCCCCGGCTGTCCCGGCACCGCCGCGCCCACCGTGCCGCTGCCGCCGCCGCCCGCCGTGACCGGCACGCCCGCCTCGGCGCACATCCGCAGCACCGCGGCGGTCTCGATGGCGTCGGCGGGCTGAACGATGAGCAACGGCTGGCCAGCCTGCTGCGCCGCCGCCGCGCCCTTCAGCGCCAGCGGCCACCAGTCGGCCAGCAACCCGTCGGACGGACCGGTCACACGGGCGTGATCCACGCCCACGACCGTCCGCACCCGGCGCATCAATTCTTCAAGCGTGGTGCGAACCTCGGCCACAGCCTCTCCGGACCCCACGGCGGCAACCGGGCGTCGACATGCCGAACAGGTCTGCCGCTACGGTGGCAGTATGAAACATCACGCCGATGCTTGGCGCGTTCCCGGCATCATGGCCCGACGGATGGGCCGCCCAGCTGGCGGCATGACGCCAGGCCGATGCCCCGGCCGCCGCGCGAACGTCATCCCGGAGGAGTCCGCCGCCCATGCCCGACCGTCACGCCGCGTCCCGGTTCATGCTCCCACTGGCGCCGGTATCCCTCGCGCTCGCCCCGTTCCTGCGCGATGCCCCGGCGGGTTCCGCGCCATTCCTCCGCTCCCTGCGCCCGGCGGACCGCGACGCCCTCCACCGGGCCGGGCAGGCCGACGACATCGGCCGCTACACCTCCATCGAATGGCCCTTCACCCCGGAAGCCGCGGATCGCCTCATCGCGGTCGCGATCGCGGACTGGCAGGCCGGAACCGCCGCCCGGTTCGCCATCGCGGAGGGCGCTGCCGGGGAGATCATCCTCGGCACGGCCAGCCTGCTGCACATCTTCCCGGAGTCATCAGCGGCCGAGATCGGCTACTGGCTGGGCGCGGCCGGGCGCGGCCGCGGGCTCGCGCAGGCCGCCGCCGCCGCGCTCGCCGCGTGGGCGCTCGACGATCTCGGTCTCGCGCAGGTCCACCTCCTCGTGGACCTCGACAACGACGCCTCACGAGCCGTCGCCCGGCGGGCCGGCTTCGCCCTCGCCGGCGAGGAACTGTGGCGGCACCCGTCGGACCCGGCGAAGGATGGCCCGGTCGAGCGCTGGGCGCTCGACAAGGCGCGCTGACTCGCCGGCCGTCCCTGCGTCAGCGGCATCCCACCGCAAGAACCGCCGCCTCGTCCACCGCCGCCGCAATCTCTTCCGCGACCCGCACGGCCTGCGCGCGAATGTCCGGCATGGCGACGATCTCCCAGAGGCGGCCCATCGTGATCGGCCCGAGGGCATGCAGGCTGCGCCAGGGAATGCCCCCCTCGGTGACGACGCGATCGGCATCGTCGGTATCCAGCCCGACGCGGAGCGGATCGAGCCGGGCAACGCCCGACGAAAGCATCCCGAGCAGCAGCGGGGCATCCGGCCGCCGAAGGTCGCGGTCCGGCCCGGTGCAGTTGACGACCCAGTCGCTCTCGATCCGCCGCGCCGCGCCATCCCGCGTCCGGATGGTGGCGGCAGCGCGGCCGGGCATCCCGGCGTCGAGCGAGGCAAGGCGGCCGGGAACGATGGCGAGCCGGCCATCGGCCATGGCGGACGAGACCGCCGCGCCCACCTCCGGGGCCATGCGGTGCCGCGCGTTGCCCCACGACGTGCCGAGCAGGCGCTGGAAGCGCAGCCGCTCCGCGTCGCTCCACCCCTGCCAGATGGCCTGGGTGTGCGGGCGCAGCCCATCGATGACCTGCCGCCACGGCTGCTCCCGCGCGGCCTCGCGCACGGTCCGGGTCAGGTCGGCCAGCGATTCGCCGCCAGCCACCCCGGGAATGGGCAAGGGGGCCGGGCGGGGAGCGACATGGACGCCCGGCAGCGCACCCCGGCGGGAGACCGCAACCGTCCGTCCCGAATGACCCAACGCATCGCGGGTAAGCAGCAGATCGACCATCGTCAAACCGGTTCCCAGCACCAGCACGTCATCGTCCGGGCCGATCTCGCGCAGCCGGAGATCGCGCCACGGATCGTGAATCACGCGCGACGCCGCGGCGGGAGCGATCGCATCAGGAACCAACGGCAAGCGCCCCGGGAAGTTGCCGAGGCAGAGCGCGACCCGGCTCGCGGCAATGGCGCCGCCCTCCGCCACCCCGACCCGCCAGCCGACCGGTCCCGGTGCGAGACTCGTCGCCCGGCCCCGGATCACCTCGATCGCCGGGCGGCCCGGGCCACCCGCGGCCGCCTCGTCGAGCCGCTCGGAGACATACTCGCCGTACCACGGGCGCGGCACGTACCGCTGCGCGACCTCGGCCAGGTCCCCGGCGGGAACCCTCCGGGCCAGCAGCCAGTCGACAAAATCCTCCGGCCGGTCCGGGTCGAGACTCATTCCCCCCGCGAAGACATTGAGCAGGTGCTCCTCGTCGGCCGCGCCATAGGCGAGCCCGAACCCGGCCCGCGGGGCATCGCCGATCAGCACGACCCGGGCATCCCCCGGCAACCGCCGCGAGAGGTGAATGGCCAGCGTCGCGCCGGTGGCGCCCGCTCCGATGATGGCGACGGTTGCGTGGGTGGCTGTCATGGAAATCGCTCCTGGGGCGGGATTCACCCGCCGGCGGCACGGTCAGGCGTCCTTCTCGGCGGTCATCGCGCGCGCGCCCGCGACAGCCGTTCCGCGCTTGCCGCGGTTGCTCCAGACCACGCCGGTCGAGATGACGAAGAGAACGATGAAGGTCAGCACGGTCAGCACCGCAAGCGTGCCGAAATCGGCGCTCGTTCGTGTCAACAAATCGAGACTGTAGAGGGAGACATTCTCGAAGCGCGCCCCGACCAGCACCTGCACGAGCGCGAACTCCCCGAAACTGGTGGCGAAGACGAGCATCCCCCCGGTCGCCAGTCCCGGCCCGATGTTCGGCACGATGATGTGGCGGAGGGTCTGCAGGGGGGTCGCGCCGCACATCTGGGCGGCCTCGTTGAGCTTCACGACATTCGCGGCGGCCATCGCGCCATCCACCGACCAGTAGAGGAAAGGAAACGCGATCGCGGCGTGGCCGAGCAGCAGCAGCGGCGGCGTGCCGAGCAGCGACGGAATCGCGAACCCGGTCAGCTTGAGGATGCCGAAGGCGATCACGATGAAGGGCAGCACGAAGGGGATCGCCGCGCACAGTTCCGTGACCACCCGGATCCTCGGGTTGCGCACCCGCTGCCAGTAAACCGCTGGCACGACCAGCAGGATGTCCAGCACCAGCACCGCGGCGGCCAGCCCGAAGGTCCGCGCGACGGCGGCCTGCAGGCGCGGGTTGGCGAGCGCCTCGCCCCAACTGGCGAGGGTATAGCCGTCCGGCAGCGGGTTCGCGGTCCAGGTGGTGGCGAAGGATGAGAGGAGCACGGCGGAGAGCGGCAGCAGCAGGTAGATGGCGAGCGCGGCGAAGAGCGCCCCCCGCCCGAGACGTCCTACGAAAACCATCGCGTCGCCCTCCGCAGGATGATCCGGTAGGTCACGAGCGATACGGTCGCGATGATGAGGAGGATCGCGGCCATCACCGCGGCGCGCTGCTGGCCGTTGGCCGACTGGTTGAGCGCGATGCCGATCTGCAGCGTCATCAGCCGCACCGGGGCGGCGGGTGCGCTCCCGGCGAGAGCGTAGGCGAGGCCGTAGATGCCGACGGTCCAGGTGAAGATCAGCACCCACCCGGCCAGCAGGAAAGGCGTCAGGATCGGGATGCCGACGTGCCGCCAGAACTGGAACCGCGTAGCCGAGCAGACCTCCGCGGCCTCCATCCAGTCGTCGCGGACGGTATGCATCGCGGGAAGCGTGAGCAGGATGAACAGGGGGATGTTCGTGTAGAAGTAGGCCATTGCGAGCCCGGTGAACGAGGTTGAGGGCGGCGGGGTGAAGGGCAACCCGAGGCGTTGCAAGGCCAGCGTCACCATGCCGTAGGTCCCCAGCACCGCGGTGTAGGCGAAGGCGAGGCCGATGCCGCCGAAGTTCGCGCCGACGTTCAGCAGGGAGAGCCAGGCGGTGCGGGCCGCGGGCAGGGCGCGGGAAATGGCCCACGCCAGCGGCGCGCCGATCAGCAGCGAGATCGTCCCGACGAGCGCGCCGAGTTCGAGGCTGGTGGCGATGGCCCGGCGGTCGCTCTTGCGGGAGAGCGTCTCCGCCCAGTTGGCGAGCGTGATCCCGCCCGTTTCGCCGCGGAAACTCTGCAGCACCACCACGGCTGTCGGCAGCACCAGCAGCAGGACCGCGAGGATCAGCAGGGGCACGGCGGGAAGCCAGTCCCCCGCGATCCGCGCCGCGGTGGCCCGGACGGAGCGGGGCGCTCCCGCGGTGGGCCGCGCCGTGACGGCGCGGCCCCCCTCGAGCCCGATGGATGCGGTGCGGGAGCCCGCGTCAGGCACTGAGCACCTCTTCGTCCCAGGTCGCCGCGATCTTGTCAGCGTCGATCTTCGACCAGTCCGCGACCTGCTTGACGTTGGCGTAGGCCTCGTCCGGCAGCCACTTCGCCTTCGCGGTGTCGGGCAGCTCGAGGTCGCCGAGGACATAGCGGATCGGCCGCGCGCCGAACTCGGCGAAGGCGGTCTGCGCCTCGTCGGAAAGCACGAAGTCGAGCAGCAGCTTCGCCAGATCGGCCTTCCCGGTGTTGTACTTGTTGATCATCAGCGCGGAGGGCGCGTAGATGGAAACGCCGGGAATGACCACCTCGGTGTTGATTCCCTTTTCCTTCAACTGCGCCTGGATGGCGAGCGCGTTGAAGTCGTACTTGATGAGCACCGGGATTTCGCCCTTCTCGACGGTCTGGGCGTTGCCCTCCTGCGCGGCGAACTGCGGGACGAGCTTCTTCGCGAACTCGATGCCCGGGGCAAGATCCTCCTCGCTGCCGCCGTTCGCGTAGGACCAGGCAAAGAAGGCGTTCGCGCCCTCGCCGGCGGTGCGCGGGTCGCGCATGCCGATCTTGCCGGTGAACTCGGGCTTCAGCAGGTCGTCCCAGGTCTGCGGCACGGTCGGGATCACATCGGTGTTGACGATGATGCTGGGAACGCCCGCGAAGGTGGCGACCCAGCCGCCGCTCGCGCCCTTCAGACCGACCGGCAGCTTCTCGGCGCTCGGCGGCAGGTAGGCCGGCACGACGCCCCGCGACTCGGCGATCGGGCCGTAGATGAGGCCGATGTCGGAGGAGACCGCGACCGGGTTCTCCTTCTCCGCATCGTACTTGGTGATCTCCTCCATCGAGGTCATGTCGGTGTCAGTGCGGTTGACTTCGAAGCCGTACTTCTCGGAGAAGGCCTTCAGCACGCCGCCGTAGTTGGCCCAGTCGTCGGGCATGCCGTAGGTCTGGAACTCCTTCGCCTGCTCCGCAGCCTTGGCGAGATCCGGCTCGCCGGCCCACGCGTCGTCCTGCGCGAAGGCGCGGGAGGGGGCGAGACCCGGCAGGCCGATCAGCCCGAGCGCGGCCGCCGCCTGCAGCAGCGAGCGGCGCGAGCGCCGTCCGGCGATGACATCCTGGATGAGCTCGTTCATGGGTGCGGTTCCTCCGGGGCTGCGCCCCGTTGGCCAGCGAGTGGCCCGGTTCCGGGTACGCCCAGCGCGTATCCCGATATTGTCCACGGCCGTAGTTGTCTTTGATGCCGTCATGATCCCCGGGCGCGCCTCCTGCCATGCCTGGGGTGGTGGCTGCGATGGCCGCTCCGGCGAGCGCGCCACTGGTCTCCACTGGTCTCCGCGGGGCTAATCCAGCCCGGACCGGAAGCGGCCGGACCGTTTGCCATCACCCCGGGCGCGACGACCGGCCTTCCGGGGTTCCCGGCGCCCGGGAAGCCCCTCGCCGCGCGCGGGGTGACAGCGCAGGTTCCGCCTCAGGCCGTGCGGACCAGTTCCCGCTCCGCGACGGCCTCGCCGTGCGGCTCCCCGAGGACCCGCGCCAGCACTTCGGCCTCGAGCGCGGCGAACTCCCGCGAGGTGCGCGGGCGCGGACGCGGCAGGTCCACCGGGATGTCGTGCGCCACCCGGCCCGCGTCCAGCACGATGATCCGGTCCGCCAGCGCGACCGCCTCGGCCACGTCGTGGGTGACGAGGATCGCGGTCACCCGGTGATCGAGCCAGATGCGCTCGATCAGCGCCTGCATCTCGATCCGGGTCAGCGCGTCGAGCGCGCCCAGCGGTTCGTCCAGCAACAGCAGGCGGGGCCGCGCCGCAAGCGCCCGGGCGAGGGCGACCCGCTGCCGCTGCCCGCCGGAGAGCACCCGCGGCCACTCTCCCCCCCGGTCCGCCAGTCCGACCTCGCCGAGCGCCTCGCGGGCGAGCTGGTGCTGCGCCTGCGGCAGCCCGAGGGTCACGTTGTCCGCGACCCGCCGCCACGGCAGCAGGCGAGCATCCTGGAACATCATGCGGACGAGCGGGTTGCCGGAGACGGGCGGCTTGCCCTCGATCTGGAGCAGACCGGCGTCCGGCCGCTCCAGCCCGGCCAGCAGGCGCAGCACGGTGGACTTGCCGCAGCCGCTCCGCCCGACGATGGCTACGAACTCGCCCGGCGCGATCTCGAGATCCACCGACCGGAGCACGCCACGCTGCCCGAAGGCCTTGGCGACCCCGCCGAGGGAGACCTCGACCCCGCCCGGATCGCGCGGCATCGCCACCGGCGGCGTAGTCTCGGAGGTGAAGAGTGGCCGGGTTCCGAAACTGCCCGGCTCGAAGATGTCGAATCCCATCACGCCGCTCCCGCGTAGGCCGGGTTCCATGCGAGCAGCCGCCCTTCGAGCGACCGCGCGGCCACGTCGGCCAGTTTGCCCAGCAGGGCGTAAAGAAGGATGCCGAAGACCAGCACGTCGGTCTGGAGGAACTCGCGGGCGTTCATCGTCACGTACCCGATGCCCGAGTTCGCCGCGATGGTCTCGGCCACGATCAGCGTCAGCCACATGATGCCGAGGCCGTACCGGACGCCCACCAGGATCGAGGGCAACGCCCCCGGCAGGATCACGTGGAGAAAGAGATCCTTCCTCGACACCCCGTAGTTCCCGGCCATCTCCAGCAGGGCCGGGTCCACGTTCCGCACCCCGTGATAGGTGTTGAGGTAGACCGGGAAGAGGACGCCGATCGCCACCAGGAAGATGCGCGACGTCTCGCCGATGCCGAACCAGAGAATCACCAGCGGGATCAGCGCGAGATGCGGGATGGTCCGCATCATCTGCATCGAGCTGTCGAAGAGCGTGCCGCTGAGCGGGATCGCGCCGTTGACCAGCCCGAGCAGGAAGCCGATGGTCCCGCCGATGATGAACCCCAGCGCGGCCCGCCGGGCGCTCACCGCGATGTCCTCGATCAGCCTGCCGTTGGCGGCGAGCTCCGCCGCCGCCTGACCGACCGCCGCCGGAGCCGGCAGCACGCGGTCCGAGATCACGCCCGCGCTGGCGAGCAACTGCCAGACCACGATCACGAGGAACGGCACAATCCAGGGAATCAGGCGCGCCTTGAGCGCGAACGCTGCGGTCATCATCGCCGCCTACCCCGCCGCCCGCGAACCGGCGCCGGAACCGGACCCCGCGCCAGCCAGCTGCTGGCTCGGCCGCTCGACGTGGCCGACGATCTCGCCGCCGAAGTTGCCGAAGACGGTGGAGACCGACCTGCCATCGACGTCCTGCCCGACGCCGAGGCGCGGGAAGAGCAGTTCCGCGAATCGGTAGGCCTCCTCCAGGTGCGGGTAGCCCGAGAGGATGAAGGTGTCGATCCCCAGGTCCATGTACTCGCGCATCCGCTCCTCGACCGTCTCCGCGGCGCCGACCAGCGCCGTGCCCGCGCCGCCGCGGACGAGACCGATACCCGCCCACAGGTTCGGGGAGATTTCCAGCGCCTCGCGGGAGCGGCCGCCGGTCTGCAGCTTCCGCATCTGCTCCTGCCCGGTGGAATCCATCCGCTTGAAGACCGCCTGCGCCTTCTCGATCGACTCGTCGTCGATCTTCGAGATCAGGCGCTCGGCGGCGGCCCAGGCCTCCTCGTCCGTCTCGCGGGCGATCACGTGCAACCGGATGCCGAAGCGCAGCTCGCGGCCATGCCGGGCGGCGGCCTCGCGGACGGCGGCGATCTTCTTCGCGACCGCAGCCGGCGCCTCGCCCCAGGTCAGGTAGAGATCGACGTGTTTCGCCGCGACGTCGATCGCCGCCGGCGAGGAGCCACCGAAGTAGATCGGCGGGTAGGGCTTCTGGAGCGCGGGGATGATGAGTTTCGCGCCCTCGATCTTCATGTGCTTGCCGTCGAGATCGACCGTCTCCCCCGCCAGCGCGCCGCGCCAGACATCGAGGAACTCGTCCGTGACCTCGTACCGCTCGTCATGGGTGAGGTGGAGGCCGTCACCGGCCAGCTCCACCGGATCGCCGCCCGTGACGACGTTGATCAGCACACGGCCATCGGTGATGCGGTCCAGCGTGGCCGCCATGCGGGCGGAGAGGGTGGGGGACATCAGCCCCGGGCGGACGGCGACCAGGAAGCGCAGCCGCTCGGTCGATGCGGCCATGCTCGCGGCAACCAGCCAGGCGTCCTCGCACGATGCGCCGGTCGGCATCAGCACGCCGCCGTAGCCGAGATCGTCGGCCGCCTGCGCGATCTGCCGCATGTAGTGGTAGCTGGTGTCTCGACCGCCGATGGGGCTGCCGAGATAGTGGCCGTCACCGTGGGTCGGGATGAACCAGAAAACGTTGGGGACATCGTGCCGGGACATTGATGACTCCTTTCTCGTGAGTGGTAGGCGCCGGGTATCGGGTATCGGGTTTCGGGTGTCGGGTGTCGGGTTAACGCCGACCAGCTTACCGTTGGAGAGGACTTTGTATTTTTCATCAACGGTAACGATCATTTCGGTGGTCACCTTGTCGTTGGGAT
>CAIPGK010000477.1 GCA_903864575.1 uncultured Chloroflexota bacterium | reverse complement strand
GCAGTTCGGCGTTGTTTTCGCGGTCATAGTCGAGCAAGGTGCCGAGCGTCTCCTTGTACAGATCCTGCAACTCCGGCAGGTCCTCGGCGGCGAAGATGAGTCGATAGACCCCGAGTTCATCGAACCGGGTCAGGTGTCCCGGACCGTTCAGCCGGCGGCCGAGGGTGAGCGCCTGCCGGGCCTCGACATGCGAGCGGCGAATCCCGCCGATGTGCGGGCGCGGCGAGCCGACGCCTGCGGAAACCAGCGTCCCCGGCCTGCCCGCGCCTGCGAGCGCCGAGAGTTCATCACGGATCGACGCGGCCCATTTCGCGCCCTCTGCCGGGGTGGCTGCCCCCCAGAGAATCTCGGCGCTGTTGTGTCGGATCCTCCAAAGTGGCCGTGGTCCGCGCCCGCCCTGCACGCGGGAGAGCGTCTCCACGAGTACGTCCCATCGCTCATCCTTGCCGGAGGCGCGGACCGGGGTGGCCGTCACGTGATCCAACCGGACCACGATGCTGACATGAGGTTGCGTGAGATCGTGGCCAAGGCGACGGGCTTGTTGCAGGAGCGTCGCCTCCGAGCGCAGGGCGCCGTCCAGCACCTCATCGAGGACATTGAGTTCGACTTCCCGTCGCACGGTCGCCGCCGCCTGCTCCCGGGCCAGGACGATCGAACATGCCGCCGCTCCGCGCGCGGTCGCCTGCCCATCCTCCGCGGTGGCTCGTCCCGCCTGGGTCAGCAGCGAAATGCACCCAAGCAGGCCGTCCCGCCCGATCACGGGAGCGACCACCCGGGACCAGTTCGCGTTCAGATCGAATATCGCGGTCGGCGGATCAGCCGGGCTGCCATCGGCGACCGACCGAAGCCAGCGGAGCACTGACGGCCGCTCCCGCGCGAGCAACGGCTCCAGCAGATCGCGCGGGGGACCTTGCTTTGGCGCACCCTGGTAGGCGAGCACCCGGCCGTCACGGCCCTCCAGCACCACCGCGCGCCCGGAGACGTCGTTGAGCGCCCTCACCAAACCCGCCAGCGGTTCCCCGGCGATGGCAAGCTCCATCAACCGGCGGAGAACCTCCTGTCCGCTGCGCTGTACCTCCCGCCGCCGCTCGGTGATGAGCCGGGCGGCTTCCCGCTCGAGCGGCCCGAAATCAGCCGTCTTGGGCACCACCAGCAGCGGGAGCCCGGTCGTCTCGGCAGCTTCCTTCGCCGCCTTGCTGACGGTTCCGTTCAAGGCCAGCGCCGCCACGCCGAACCCGGCCAGCTGGTGGATCGCCGCGTCAAGGGTCAACCGCTCGTCGAGCTGCTCCAGAACGGCTTCCGGCAGGAGCACGAGTTCGCCGCCAGTCAGGTGGGCGAAGGCGGGCGGAGCAGGACGAATGCGCGTCGCCCAGGTCACCTCGCGGGAAAGCCCGGCCTCGCCCGCGACCACTCTGGTCCCGGATGGAAGCGCCAGCGCGATGACATCGGCGACCGTGATCATGGCTGTCAGCCTATCCGCCGTACCGGGCGTGTTCCCACGGACTGACCTGTCGCCGGTAGTCCTCCCACTCCGCTCGCTTCACATGCAGGAACTGGTCAAAAATGTAATCGCCAAGCGCATTCCGGCAGAAGTCGCTTTCGGCGAACAGGTCGAGCGCCATGCCCATGGTGCGCGGCAGTTCGCTCACGCCAAGCCGCGCGAGTTCCTCGTCATCGTAGCGGACGAGGTTCTCGTCGAGCGGCGGGGGCGGCTCCTCGCCGCGCTCCACGCCATCAAGCAGCGCGGCGAGCGAGAGGGCGAGCGCGAGGTATGGGTTGGCCATGTTGTCCGGGGAGCGCAACTCGAGTTCGATCAGGTCGCTGGTCGACGGCGCGGAGCTCGGCACGCGGACCAGCGACGCCTGACTCAATCGTGCCCAGGTTGCGTGTCGCGGCGCACGGTGCCCGGCGGCAAGCCGCTTGAAGGAGTTGACCGTCGGCGCGAGCACCGCGGACATCGGCGCGGCATGGTCCAGCAGGCCGGCGATCGCAAACCGGCCCATCTCGGTCAAATCGTCCCCCAAGCCGAGCGCGTCGGAGCCATCGGCCGCTCGCAGCAACCGCTGGAAGATGTGCATCCCCGAGCCGGGAGCGTCGCTTCGCGGCTTCGGCATGAAGTTCGCCCGCAAGCCGTTGCGGGCGGCGACGGAGCGGATCACCTGGCGCACTGTCAGCATCTGATCCGCCATGCGCAGGGCGTCAACCGGCAACAGGTCAAGTTCCTCCTGACCCGGACCCGTCTCGTGGTGGGCGCCGCCGACGGCGATACCCATGTGCTGGAGCGCGCTGACGATCTCGTCGCGGGTGGCGCTGGCGGGCTGGTCACCAACACCGTAGTAGCCCGCGCCATCCGGGGCCGAATCGCCCGCGAACAGATAGAACTCGAGTTCGATAGCGACACGGTAGTCGAACCCGGCTTCACGCGCAGCCGCGACCGTCCGCTCGAGCAGCGAGCGCGGGTCGCCGGCAAAGGGAATGCTCTCCCTGCGGTGGACGGAACAGGTCAGACGCGCCCGCTGCGCCCCGCCCGGAGGAGCCGTAAGGATCAGAGTGTTCGGGTCCGGGGCGAGAAAGAGATCGAGTTCGATCTCCCGCAGGCCGCCGGTGACGGCGGAACCGTCGAAGCGGTAGCCATGCTCCATGATTCCCGGCAGCAGATTGACCGGGGTCGTCATCACCCGCAATCCGCCGGCGATGTCGCTGAACTGCAGGTCGACCAGTTGCGCGCCGGCCTGCTGGACTCGCTCCAACATCTCTGCTGGCGTCGTCACGCTCTCGCTCCCGTCTTTTTGGGCTGTGCGCCTAATTCCTCATGGCAGGGTAGCGGGTTTGGACGAACAGGGCAACCCGTTCGGCACGTCCCACTCGCCCGGGTATCCGCCACAACGCATCGCGATCCACAGGACCGGAACCCGAGCGAGGCTGAACACGGTCCATCGGCATCGATCGCACTGGATCAGCGCAGACTTGGATGAATCGCCCAAACTGAGACACGAATACTCTGGCCTGCCGTACCTCCCCCTGTTCCGTCTCGCTCTCTAGACTCTCCAGTGCACGATGGGGTGCTCGCTGTCCTGGCGCATGGATGCGCCGTCTTCGCTCGGGAGCGTTGAAGCCCCCGGTATAGCTGCCGGTTTCCGGCAACCGGACTGCAAGCGTCGTCGTCCGCTCTCAGGTCATCCCGGGAAGGAGAGCCCGGTTTCCCTGTTGGACGGCATGCCCAAGCACATTGGGGAGGAGCATCTCTATGGAGAACCCGCGCTCGATCTACGCGCCCCTGCACGATTCCGCCTACGAGCGCGACGCCTGTGGCGTCGGCCTTGTCGTCGATATCTCCGGGCGTCCGTCCCGCGAGATCGTCGACCGCGCACTCGCAGGCATCGTCAATCTCACCCACCGCGGAGGCGTTGGCGCTGATGCCAGAACCGGGGACGGCGCGGGCATCCTGACCCAGATTCCCTTCGAGCTTTACGCTCCGGACCTCGCCGCCGCTGGCCGCACCGATCTTGCGCGCGGCGACCTCGGTATTGCGATGGTCTTTCTGCCGAACGACCCCGCGACGGCCACCGCCTGCAAGGACGGCCTCGCCGCCGCCATGACCGCTGAGGGGCTCGACGTCATCGGCTGGCGCGACGTCGAGACCGACCCGTCGGTCCTCGGCGATGTCGCCCGTTCCACCTTGCCGGGTATCGCCCAGTTGCTTGTCACCCGACCAGCCGGGTTGGATGAGGAGGGCTTCGAGCGCGCCCTCCTGCTCGCCCGCCGCGCCGCCGAGCGCGCCGCAAGGCGCCACGGGTGCTCCGAAAGTGACTTTTTCGTCTCCTCCTGTTCCGCGCGAACCATCGTCTACAAGGGCTTCTGCCTGCCGCAGGACCTCGCGGCGTTTTACGCAGACCTTCGCAACCCGGCCTACACCAGTGCGATCGCGCTCTTTCACCAGCGATACAGCACCAACACCCTGCCGACCTGGGCAATGGCCCAGCCGTTCCGCGCCATCGCTCACAACGGCGAAATCAACACCGTCGACGGCAACCGTCGCTGGATGACCGCCCGCTCCCCGCAACTCACACTCGGCGACATCTCGGGGGAGCGCCTCCAGCCGGTCGTCTCGCTCAGCGGCAGCGACTCGCTGAGCCTCGACAACACCCTCGAACTGATCGCTCGCGGCGGCCGCACGCTGCCCCACGCGCTGATGATGCTCGTGCCAGAACCATGGGAGAGCCTTCCCGAGATGGATCCGGCCCTCCGCGCCTTCTATGACTACCACGCGGGGCTGATCGAACCATGGGACGGTCCGGCGGCGCTCTGCTTCACTGACGGCGTGCTGGCCGGCGCGACGCTCGACCGCAACGGGCTTCGCCCACTCCGCTATGCGATCACCGACGATGGCCTGTTCATCGCGGGCTCCGAGGCGGGCACGGTCGCGGTGGACCAGGCGACGGTCATAGAGAAGGGCCGGCTGGGTCCCGGCCAGATGATCCTCGTCGACACCCGGCGCGGCGTCGTCTTGCACAACCCGGAATTGAAGGCCGAAGTCGCCGCCTCGGCGCCATACGCCGAGTGGCTCGCGAAAGGCCGCATCACCCTCGATGTGCCCGTCACCGAGTGGGAAGTTCCCGCTCCGGTCGCTCCCGGCCGCAAGGAGGGCGATCCGGTCAAGACCGCCACCCAGCGCTCCTTTGGCTACAGCGCAGAGGATCTTCGCCTGATCATCCAACCGATGGCGGGAGAGAACAAGGAGCCAACCTGGTCGATGGGCGACGACGCCCCTCTCGCAGTCCTCTCGGACAAGCCGCGTCCCCTGCATGCCTACTTCCGCCAGCGCTTTGCGCAGGTCACCAACCCTCCGATCGATTCCCTGCGCGAGCGGAGCGTCATGGCGCTTGACAGCTTCGTTGGTCGCCGTGGCAACCTGCTGAGCGGCACTCCCGAGCAGGCGCGCCTCGTTCACCTGCCAAGTGTGGCGATCGACAATGCCACCCTCGAAACCCTCGCCGCGCTCGACGTTCCTGGCGCCCGGGCGGTCACCGTGGCCACCACGTACCCGCTGCCCGCCGCAGGATCGGAGCCGGGCGCGTCCCTTCTTGCCGCGCTGGACCGGGTGGTGGCGGTAGCCGAGGCCGCCGTTGCAAACGGCGCCACCATCCTCATCCTTTCGGACCGGGGAGTTGGCGAGGGCGCCGTCGCGTTGCCGATGGTGCTGGCCGTCGGCGCGGTGCACCAGGCGCTCATTGCCAACGGAACCCGGATGCTCGCCGACCTCGTTGCCGACTCCGGCGAAACCTGCGATGTGCACGCGCTGGCCTGCATGATCGGCTACGGCGCGTCAGCGGTCTGCCCGTGGGTCGCCCTCGACGCCGCCGCCTCCTACGCCGGAACTCGCGGCCACGAAGGATTGACTGTCGGCGACCTCCAGGGCAACTACATCGCTCAACTCGAAAAGGGGTTCCTCAAGATCACCGCGAAAATGGGCATCTCCACCGCCATGGGCTATCGCGGCGCTCAGATCTTCGAGACCATCGGCGTCTCCGATCCAGTCATCGAGCGCGCGTTCACCGGCACGCCGGCCCGGCTCGGTGGCATCGGCTTTGGCGAGATCGAGATCGACACCATCCGCCGCTACAACGAGGCCTACAGCGAGCCGCAGGCAAAGCTTCCCGACCTCGGGTTCGTCCGCTACCGCAAGGATGGCGAGCCCCATGGGTACGAGCCGCCGATGGTCAAGTTGCTCCAGAACGCGGTCAACACCGAGACCCCCGATCACGATCTCTATCGCGCCTACCGCGAGCACATCGCCGCCCATCCACTGACGGCGGTCCGCGACCTGCTGGAAATCAGGCCGCTCGGCCCCGCGATCCCCATCGACGAGGTCGAACCGATCGAGGATATCGTCAAGCGCTTCATCGTGACCGCGATGAGCCTCGGCGCGCTCTCCCCGGAGGCGTACCGCACCCTCGCCATCGGCATGAATCGTCTCGGTGGCCGCTCCAACTCCGGCGAGGGCGGCGAGGACCCGGAGTGGTACGGCGAGGAAGGAACCGACGTCCCGCACTCGAAGATCAAGCAGGTGGCCTCGGGCCGCTTCGGCGTGAATGCCAAGTATCTGGCAATGGCCGAGGAACTCGAAATCAAAATGGCGCAGGGCAGCAAGCCCGGCGAGGGCGGCCAGCTCCCCGGGCACAAGGTCACGCCGTTCGTGGCGCGCATCCGGTATGCCGTGCCGGGCCTGCCGCTCATCTCCCCGCCACCCCACCACGACATCTACTCGATCGAGGACCTCGCTCAGTTGATCTACGACCTCAAGCAGATCAACCCGCGCGCGAAAATCGGCGTAAAACTCGTCGCGGAGGCAGGCGTTGGCACGATTGCAGCGGGCGTCGCCAAGGCCAAGGCCGACTACGTGCTGGTCAGCGGCCACTCCGGCGGAACCGGCGCGTCCCCGCTGACCTCGATCAAGTACGCTGGCGCTCCATGGGAACTCGGCATCGCCGAAACCCAGCAGACGCTGGTGATGAACGGCCTGCGCTCCCGCGTCCGGCTGCGAACCGATGGCGGTATCAAGACCGCCGAGGATGTCATTATCGCGGCCCTGCTCGGCGCGGAGGAATATGGTTTCGGCACCTCGGTGCTGATCGCCATCGGCTGCGACATGGCGCGGCAATGCCACCTGAACTCCTGCCCGACAGGCATCGCCACCCAGCGCGATGACCTTCGCGCCAAGTACACCGGCAAACCGGAGCAGATCGTCAACTACTTCCTCTACCTTGCGCAGGCGGTGCGTGAGACGCTGGCGAGCATCGGCGCGCGCAGCCTCGGGGAGCTTGTCGGCCGATCCGATCTCCTCGCCCAGAAGAAACTCGAAGGCCGCGCGGGGCTGCTCGACCTCTCCGCTTTCTTCGCGGCCCCGGCCCCGGAGAACGAGCGGCGAAAGAGCATCGACCTGCCGCGCGAAGGCGAGACCCTCGACGACATCCTCCTGCCTCAGGTGGTGGACGCCATCGAAGCTGGCCGCGGCATCTCGCTTGCGACCCAGATCGCGACCAGGGACCGCACCATCGGCGCGAAAATCGCCCACGCCATCGTCTCCCGCCCCGGTCTCGCGCCGGAGGATGGCGACGTGAGCCTGACCTACACCGGCAGCGCGGGCCAGAGTTTCGGTGCGTTCATCGTCAAGGGAATGCGCCTGTCGCTTGAAGGCGAGGCCAACGACTATGTCGGAAAGGGCATGAGCGGCGGCGAGATTGCCATCCGCCCGTTCGACAGCGCCCACTTCGGCACGCCGCAGGTGATTGCCGGCAATACCCTCATGTACGGCGCGTCGGGTGGCCGGGTCTTCATCGCAGGCCGCGCCGGAGAGCGCTTCCTTGTCCGCAACAGCGGCGTCACTGCCGTCGTCGAGGGCGTGGGCGATCACGGCTGCGAGTACATGACCGGCGGCAGGGCCGTCATCCTCGGCCCCACCGGCCGGAACTTTGGCGCGGGAATGACCAATGGCGTCGCCTGGGTGTACGATCCGACCGGCGTTTTCCCGAACCGCATCAACGGGGAATCCGTGATCCTCGAGGCGGTCGGCCCGTCCACCGACACCGCCGACCTCCACGCGCTCATCGAACAGCATGTCGCAGCGACCGACAGCGTCCACGGCAGGCGCCTGCTCGACAACTGGCAGGAGGAGCGTTCCCACTTCTGGCAGGTCATCCCGCGGACGGTCATCGCCGCCCGCATCGAGGAGGAAGCCGCGGCGGCCACCGCATCTCCCGCCGCCGACTAGCGACGATCTCCATGCGTCAGGTTCCGTAAGCGCATGAGAACCGGCCCGCCGCTCACCGCGGCG
>CAIPGK010000476.1 GCA_903864575.1 uncultured Chloroflexota bacterium | reverse complement strand
GCTGTTCATGGCGCCGCTGCGTGACCCGATCCGGAATCTCGTCTACTCCGCGCAGCCGGAGGACCTGAACACGGTCATCATCGACGGGCAGATCAGGATGCAGGACCGGGAGATCCCCGGCGTGAACATGGCGAGCCTGGCCGCCGATCTGCAGGCGGCCGGCGAGCGGATGTGGGCGAACGTGAACCGGGGGGACTGGGCGAAGCGGACCATCGACCAGCTGGCCCCGCAGACCTTCCTGCCTTTCGAGGCGTGATCCCCCGCCCCGGTCCCGGCCGGGGACGATGCGCGAAGCCCGGCCAGCTTGCTGGCCGGGCTTCGTCATGAATGGTGCGTGGCGTCAGACGCAGTAGGCGATCGCCACAACCCCGTCACCGCTCGTGGTGACGACGGCGTCGACGGTGCAGGTCGTGTCCGTCGCCCGCTTGAGCCCAATGACGCTCGGAGTCGCATTGGCGGGTGTGGTCTCGAATCCGCAGGTGAGAACCGTCGTGCCGCCGGTGCAGGTGGCGGTGGCGGAGACTAGCCCGGCTGCGGCGGTCGCGCCTCCGGTAACGGCGGCCACCGAGGCGGCAATCCCCGGGCCGGTTGGTCCAGTGTCGCCGCTCGGGCCGGTTGCGCCGACGACGCCGAAGTCGCCGGTCGGTCCGGTTGCACCGGTCGCGCCGGCGTCGCCGGTCGGGCCGGTTGCTCCGGAGGGTCCGATTGGCCCGGTGTCGCCCAGTCCGCCGGTCGCGCCGGTTGCGCCGATCGTGCCGATTGCGCCAGTGGGGCCAGAGGGTCCGATTGGCCCGGTGTCGCCCAGTCCGCCGATTTCGCCGGTTGCGCCGGTCGGGCCGGTCGCGCCGATGATTCCGGTCGGTCCGGTTGCTCCGGAGGGTCCGATTGGCCCGGTGTCGCCCAGTCCGCCGATTGCGCCGGTTACGCCGGTCGCACCGGTCGCTCCGATCTCGCCGATCGCGCCGGTGGGGCCAGAGGGTCCGGTCGTGCCGGTATCGCCGTTCGGGCCGGTCGGGCCAACTGGCCCGGTGTTGCCGGTTGCCCCCGGACTTCCCGTCTCGCCGGGTTGCCCGGTCGGACCGCTCAGCCCGGCGGAGCCGGTTGCGCCATCGGTTCCAGCAGGACCGGTAGCGCCCGCGGCTCCCGTCGGTCCGGTGTCACCGACGGTTCCCGTGCCGGTTGCTCCAGCAGGGCCGGTGTTGCCGGCGGGACCGGCAGGACCGGTGGCGCCACGACCGGTGGGACCGGTCGGTCCGGTGTCTCCCGCTGGGCCGGAGAAGCCGGGGCTGCCCGTCGGTCCGCTTGCGGGACCGGTCGGGCCGGTGGGGCCGACGCCGCCGCCGGGACGGGCGCATACGCCCTGAACGCAGGCCAACTCGCCGGCGCACTCGGTCTTGGACCCGCAGGCCATCCCGGCCGACTTCAACCGGCAACGGCCCGAATCGCAGTAGTTGGTGCAGCAGTCGTTGTTCGTCTTGCAGACATTGGCCTTGGCGGACCCATCGCCGCACGGGCCCTGGGCGGAGGGGCGGCGCTGATCGCGCGCAGGGCCGGTTGCGCCGTGGTTGCCGCCGCTATCAGAGTCGCCCTGCGACCCCTTGCCGGGCTTGCCATCCTTGCCGTTCCTGCCGCCTTTGCCGAGGGCAGGCGAGGTCGCGATGATCGCCGCGAGCGTCGCAGCGACGGCGCTTCTCCGCGTGGCGCCGGTGCCAACCGCGCGGAGGACACTATCGAATCGCCGGGTATCCATGGGATGTACTCCCCGCATGCATATCGTTTCGCGCGCTTTGTGCGAGCGGTAATCCGATCGTAGCTTGACAATATGAGGACGCCATGAGCGCGACAAAACGGGGACGTGCAGGAATGGAGGGACCGTCGATCCTGCCGGAGCGAAGGCGGACGGGCGCTTTGCCGATCGAGGTTCGGGCATGCCCGTGCCAGCAGGCGTCCTCGGGGAGGCGCGCCTGTTGCGCAGTCGGCCGCTGCCCAAAGCGTCGCCGGGGGTGCGGGAAAACGGCACGAGGCCGCTCCCGGGCGGGAACGGCCTCGCGGGCGGATCGGGCAGGTTGCGTCAGCAGGTGGCGCCGAAGCAGTTGTCCGGCGTGTTGCCGGTGATGGCCGCGCCGCCGGTGACGATGTTGCCGGGATCGTCCGACCAGAGGCCCCCGCCGGTTGTGTTGGCGGTGTTTCCGGTGATCGCGGCCGTGCCGGAGATCGCCAGCGATGAGAACCCGTAGTAGGACCTGAGTGAGACGCCACCACCGTTGCTGGCGGTGTTGCCAGTGATCGCCGTCGAACCGGAGAGGGTGCAGACGGTGCCTTGAAGCCGGATTCCGCCGCCTTGGGAGGCCGCAGTGTTGCCTGAGATGGTGACGCTTCCGTCGATGCTCAACCCGGTGACGCCGTCGGGCCACGGGTCGGAATAGGCCGGCGAAATCCAGATCGCGCCGCCGTTTTTGGCTGACTGGTTGCCGCTGAGTTCCACCGAACCGGACAACGTGACCTTGCCCCAGCGGCTGGAAATGCCGCCGCCATCGCCGGTCGCGGTATTGCCGGTGATCTTCACCCGGTCGCGGATCTGGATGTCCATCTCGTGGTACGTCCCGTCGCCGACGTTCTGGAAGCGGACGAACCCGCCATCATTGCCGCTGGTTGCGGTGTTCGCGTCGAAGTGCGCATCGCCCTCGACGACGACCGAGATCGGTCGGGTCGAAACGCCGCGATAGACCAGCAGCCCTGCCCCGCCACCGGAGTTTCCGGTGACGAGCACAGTGCCGGAAATGGTGACATTTGCGCCGTCGACGGCCGCGAACGCGGCGCCGTAGGAGTCGGTCAGGTTGTTCCGCGCGATGACCGAGCCGGAGACCACGAGGTCGGACTCGCCTTCGACCAGCGCCCCTCCCCCCCGGTTGGTGCAGCCGTTGTTCTCGATCACGGCCTCGTCGGTGATGGTGACGGTTTTGCCCGCCCCCGCGAGGTAAACGCCCGCGCCCTTGTCCCATGCGGCGTTGCGGATGACGGTCGTTCCGGCAACGGTCAGGTTGCCTTCGGTGAAGATGCCGCCGCCGAAGTTGCCGCCGCCCTTGTCGGAATAGCCGTCCACGATGAGATCGAGCAGGGCAACGGCCGCTCCGCCGGAGGCGGAGAGCGTGCGCGCGACGTAGGCGGGGTTGCGGAGAATGACCTCCGTGCCGCGGCAGCCGCGGAGGACCACATCGCCGGTGACGTTGAGGGCCTCCTCCCAGGTGCCCGCGCCGACGGCGACGACGTTGTCCGGTGTGCCCTGTCGGGCGGTGATCGCGTCCTGCACGGAGGTGAACTCGCAGCCGTCGGCGCAGACGATGGGGGAGCAGGCGTCGCCGCAGGCCGAGATGCTGCACGGGGCGCAAAGACCGTTGGTGCAGACGGTGCTGGCGCAGTCCTGGTTCAGGGCGCAGGCGCCGCCGGTGGCCAGCAGGCAATAGGCGCCGCTGCTGGAGCGGGGTCCCCACTGGTAGGAGGCGCAGGTGGCGTTGGGGTCGGCGCAGGTGTCGCTCGCCGAGCAGGGACGGCCGTTGCGGACGGGTTTCGTCTTCCTGGTGCGACCGCACACGCCATCGATGCAGCCGATGTTGCCGCAGCAGTTCCGGTCCTCGGCGCAGGCCTTCCCGGCGGCGAGGCATCGGCAATGACCGGCCTTCCCGCCATGCTTGCCCTTGCTTTTGTCCTTGCCCTTGCCCTTGCGCTCGGCTTGCGCCGACTTGCCGCCGCCGGGCAAGGAACAGATGCCGGTGCAGCAGTCACTGTTCTTCGTGCAGCGGTTGTCGCCCTGGGAGTGGTCCCCGCAGGGTCCCTGGGGTTCCGGCCTGGCAGCGGCTGAACCTGCCCGAAGGGAGAGGACCGCGGCGACCGCGGCGCGGATGCCGCCCCGGCGGGTGGCGCTGCCCGCCAGTGCCTGGGCGATGGTGTCGAACGCCTGATGATCCATGCTCGCTGCTCCTCATCATCGCGCGTGGTTCGTGGCAAGACCGTCGGTCAGGCTGCCTGAACTTGAACGGAGAACGCGTGCGCTGCCTCGTGAAGAATCGGCATTCTATCGCGGAAGCGAAGCAGCCCGATGACGCGCGATGTGAGGACATGCACAGCATGCGGACGGCGGCGCGACGAATGTCGCGAGCGCCGTTTATTGGAGACCAGACGTCAGACCGACAGGACCCTTGCGGTCAGCAGGAGATTCCCAACCCCGCGCAGTTGTCGGTGGTGTTGCCGGTGATCGAGCCGGAGGGAGCGGTCAGGGTGTTGGTGGCGTCACTGGAGTAGACGCCGCCGCCTGACGCGGCGGTATTGGTGGTGATGGTGCCCGCCCCGGACAGGGTGAGCGTGGATGGTTCGCCCGCGGCGCACCCGGAGGGGGCGGGGCTGAGGTAGAATCCGCCGCCTTCCTGTGTCGCGCTGTTGCCCGAAACCGCGGCGCTGGCGGAGATGACCGCGTCGGTGTCGTCCATGTAGACCGCGCCTGCCTTCATGGCAGTGTTGTCGCGGATCGCCGCGCTGCCGGTGATGGTGAGGCCGGTGACCGGGGCGGGCCAGCCGCCCAGACCGCCGCTGATCCAGATTGCGCCGCCGCGGCCGGAGGGGCCTGCCAACGCGGTATTGCCGGAAACGACGGCGGACCCGCCGATGACCGTGGGGATGGTGCAGATGGAGAGTCCTCCGCCATCGTAGCCCGCGGAGTTTCCGGTGATTCGTGCGCGCCCGTCGATGGTCAGCGACGCATCGTAATAGTTCGCCGAGCTGTACAGCTTGGCCGACATGCCGCCGCCGTCTCCGGAGGTGGCCCGGTTGCCGGAAATGACGGCCTCGTCGGTGACGATGATGGCGTAGGGTCGGCTGGAGATGCCCCGGCGATGGTCGATGCCGCCGCCGTTCACCGCCTTGTTGTCGTCGATCACCGCATTCCCGGCGATGGTGAGATTTGCGCCGTTATGAGCGAGGATGCCGCCGCCCATGTCGGTCGCGGTGTTGCCGGTGATCCGGGCGCGTCCTTCGATCCGCACATCCGATTCGCCGACGACGTGGATGCCCGCGCCATTGGCCGCCTCGTTGTCACGGACGGCCGACCCGTCGGTGACGATCAACGTTGCGCCGTTGGCGCTGATGTCGATGCCGCCGCCGTTGTCCCAGCCGCTGTTGCGGACGATTGAGCGGCCGCAGAGGGTCAGGTTGCTGGTGGTGAGGATGCCGCCGCCGAAATCGGATGTGGACTGGTTGTGGTAGCCGTCCACGATGATGCCGATCAGGTCGAGCGCGGCGGAGTTGGTGACGGTGATGGTGCGGTTCGCATAGGCGGTGTTGCGGATGATGGCCGATTCCTGGTTGCCGGGCGGGCGGCAGGTGCGCAGGGTGAGCGGCTTGTCGATGACGAGGTTTTCGAGGTAGAGGCCGGGAGCGATGTCGATCACGGCGCCAGCGGCGGCGGCGGTGATCGCGCCCTGGATGGTGGTCTGGCCGCAGGTGGCGCAGACGGCAGGCACGCATAGCAGGTCACACGCGCCACAGGAACAGGCGAGGCACGCGCCATCCACGCAGCCATTGGTTGCGCAGTCGGTGGCGGTGGAGCAGGCCGCGCCCGCCGGGAGGAGGCAGAACGTGCCGACGGCGTTTGTCCCGCCATAGCTGACGCAGGAGGCGTTCGGGTTGGAGCATCCCTCCGATGGGGTGCAAGGCTGCCCGGTGGCCGCGCCGGATGGGGAGCAGGTCCCGCTGGCGCAGTTGCCGCTGCAGCACTGGCGATCGTTCGTGCAGGACTTGCCTTTGCGGATGCAGCGGCAGCGGCCCTTGCCGTCGGCGTTCCGTTTCGCCAGGGTCATATTGCAGAAGTTGGTGCAGCATTGGCCGTCGCGGGTGCAGACGTTGGCCTTGCGGGAGCCGTTGCCGCAGGGACCCTCCGGGCGACTCGAGCCATTCCTGCCGGCGTCGCCACGGGCTGCCGCCACGCCGGGGAGGGCGGATTGGCCGAGCAACACACCGAAGGCGGCGCGCAGACCCGCGCGGCGTGAAGCCGCGCGGCCGAGGAGCGTGGCGAGGCGGTCGAACGCGCGTTGATCCATGGCGGAACTCCCCGGCGCAGGTGGCCGACCAAACGTTCGCGGCGATCTGATGGTCGGGAGTATAGGCGACCATTCGCGGATGTCGTTGCCCGCGAGCCGCGCCGAATTGGTGCAAGATGACCCTGTTCGCGGCGAGCCGCGTCGCAACACGTCCAATCGATGGAGCGAATCCAATGACCCCCGAGCAGAAACTTGCGGAACTCGGCTATGCGGTGAACGAGGCGAAGGCCAGCCACCCGGCGATGCATGTCGGGACCATCGTCGGCAACCTGATGTGGCTCTCCGGATCGGTGACGCCGCCGAAGGACGGCGTGGCGTGGAAGGGCCGGGTTGGGGAGACCTACACGGTCGAGGAAGGGTACGAGGCGGCGCGGCTGTGCGCGGTGGCGCAACTGTCGGCGGCGAAGACGATGCTGGGCGAGCTTTCCCGGATCAAGCGGGTGGTCAAGGTGCTG
>CAIPGK010000475.1 GCA_903864575.1 uncultured Chloroflexota bacterium | reverse complement strand
CGATTACAACGGTGGCCCGGTCCTGTGCGCGGCCATCGATCGCGCGGTGGTCGTGCTGGCCGGTTCAGGCCACGACGGCATTCGCGCCGTGGCCGCAGACGTGCCCGCCGATGGCCTGATAGCCGTCGACCCGGCGGCAACGCGCGACTGGCGAAATCCATCTGGCCGGCCTGGCCCCGGCTGCTATCTCCGGGGCGCGGTGGCGGGCATTCAGGCCCGGCCCGAACTTGCCCTGCGCGATCCCGCGACGCTCGCCATCGCGGGCGACGTGCCGCTCGGCTTCGGCCTGAGTTCCTCCGCTGCATTGTGCATCGCGCTCTCGCTCGTCCTCGCCGAGAAGCGTCCGGCCGATCCGGACCTCGTGCTCCTCGCACAGGAAGCGGAACACCGGGCTGGAACCCCCTGTGGCACGATGGATCAGTCGGCATCCGTGGCGGGCGGCGTGATCCTCTTCGACGGCGCGACCCTCGGCGTGGAACGACTCGACCCCGGACTCGGTCCGTACATGTTTGCCGTGATCGACTCCGGGGTGGAGCGATCACTCGCGACCTCGTCGTACCCGGCGCGGGTACAGGAGTCCCGAGCGGCGCTCGATCATGCGAACCGGGTGCTCGGTCTTCACCTCCAGCATCTCGCCGATCTCGCCCCGGAGCACCTCGCCGCGCTCGAAACCGGCACGAACGCCCTGGCACCGGACCTGTTCGCGCGCGCGCGGCATGTCGTTCGCGAAACCGCGCGGGTGCGGGACGGCGTCGAAGCGCTGAAAACCGGAAACTGGCAGACGTTCGGCCGGTTGATGACCGCATCGGGTCAGTCGTCCGCGACCGATTACGCAATCAGTCACCCGCGCGTCGAAGCGCTCGTTGCCGAGGTGTTGACCGTTGATGGCGTGCTTGGAGCGCGCATGATGGGGGGCGGCGAAGGCGGCGCAGGCATCGCGCTGCTGCATCACGATGCCCTGCCCGACGTGGTCACGACGCTGCGCGCGGGATACTTCGCTCGATGGGGGATGCAGGATCGCGTTGGACTCGTCCAGCCATGCCGATTCGCCCCGGGCGCCCGGCTCGACCACCTGCCCTGACCGGAAAGGCGCACAGCCGGAGCGCAGCAGTCGCCAATCAGTCGAGGAACGTCCGCTTCGGTTTGCGCTTGATGTCCCTGCTTCCGGTGCGTCGATTTCGGTAGGCGGTCGTCAGATGCTCGCCGGTGAAGGGATCGAGCACGAGCACGGTCCCCTCCAGTCGCCGGATGCGGTCGATCTTGAGATCTTCGGCCGGGATGTCCCGTTTGCCGAGATGCACGAACACCGCGTGACCGGAATGATGCCGCCGCCCGTGCACGAACACATACCGGATGTCCTCTTCCTTGAGATTCCGCTGGGCCAGCCGTTCATCGGCGTGGGACGAAACCGAGGCCACGGTGTAATCGCGCATTGGTAAGGCCTCCAGTGCTCCGCGCTGCCCTCGAACGACAGGTACGCAATTCCATCGCCACGACTGTGTACGTACACTCATCTTACGACCTTGCGGCCTCATGTCAAGGCCGAAGTTTGACGTACGTACGAAACCACAGGAGTCAGGCGTACCGGGACCAATGTCCGTCAGGAGGTCACTGCCCAAAGGCTGCCGCGCAAGCTCGCGACGCACCGCCCGCGACCGACACGTGCGCCGCTCTTCCGTGGCAGGAAAGTCCGGGTTGTCGAGGATGGTCCCGGGGGTGACCGATTGCCGCTACCACTCGGTTCTGGCGCACCCGATGAGGGTCAGCGCTGAGGCGCTGCGATCATCGATGCGAATCAATACCCGGCGAGCAGGTCCACCGTGTTCCGCAGCGGCTCGCCCGCAAGCCACAGTCCGATGTTGTCGCCGATGAGGACGGAGGCTCGCTCCCAGTAGTGCGGCGAGGCCCCCGAGGTATGGCTGGTAATGATGACCTGTTCCATATCCCACAACGGCGAATCCGCGGGCAGCGGCTCCGGCTCCGTAACGTCCAACCCGGCGCCGCCGAGGTGGCCGGATGCGAGCGCGGCGATCATCGCATCCTGATCCACCGTGCCACCCCGGCCGACGTTGTAGAAGAAGGCTCCCGGCTTCATCGCCGCGAATTCTTCTGCCCCGAAGATGCCGCGAGTCTCCGCGGTTAACGGGAGGCTGTTGACGACGTGATCCGCCGCCGCAAGCGCGTCCCGCAGAGCCGCTGACTGCCATGACCGCTCGATGTAATCGGGGGCAGTCAGGTCATCACGCCGCCGTAGACCATCCACTTTCATCCCGAGCGCGGCCGCCCGTTGCCCGACGCCACGCCCGATTTCGCCCATCCCGATCAGGAGCACTCGCTGGCCTTCAAGGTCGAAGACCTCCCGGTGCGTCGCCTCGTCACGCCACTCATGCCGGGTCTGGCAGCGGATCAGCGCCGGCAGCCGGCGGGCGAACGCGAGCATCAGCGCCAGCACATGCTCCGGCATGTTCGGCACGTGAACCCCGCTGTTGTTGGTCAGCGTCACACCGGATGCGGCGAGCTCCGCCAGCGGCAACCCCTCGACCCCCGCGCCTCCCGAATGCACCCAGCGCAACCGGGGCGCAGCCACCAGCCACTCCGGCTTGACGGTCCAAAGCACCGCGGCATCCACCTCCGCCAGCGCTTCCTCCGCGGGAGGCCAGTCTGACGTCCGGATATCCACTCCGGGGTACGCTTCCCGAAGGCGCCTCACTTGCGTCGGAGACATTGGCGTGGCGATCAGGAGCACGGGTATCGAGGAACCAATGGTCATCGGATTCTCCGCGAAACGAACCGGCAACCCCGGACGTTTAGGGGTCAAAACCACACATCCGGGTGGATGGTGGGGCTATACTACGGGCCACGCCCCCGTTCGTGGAGCCATCATGTCCGTCGACACGCTTCCCGCACAACGGTCGCTCTTCCGGCGCAACGTCGGGTTGCCAGTTCGTGTTTTCATTGCGTTGTCGATTCTGGCCCTGCTCGGTGTCTCCCCCCGCCTCGCCGCGGCGCAGGAAATCCCGGGGCTCGGGACCCACACGCTCGAAGTGCTTCTTTCGTTTCCGGACGACGGCCCGACCGGGAACGAGCAGGTTTGCCTGGGCCTCTACCCGGCTGCCGTTTCTGACTTCACCTTGCCTCCCCTCCAGGCGCGATGCCTTGATCCGGGCGAAACGTCGGCGCTGTTCCAGGGAATCGGCGACGGCGAGTTTACGATCGCCGTTCCCGGTCAGGGCTCGCGAATCCTCCCGGAACGGTACCAGGGGCAACTCGTCCAGACCTCGATCCCGGACGATCCGTCGATCACGGATTACGCCATCGACGTCAGGCTCGACCTTGCCCCGGACTTCTCAGGCACCCGCGGCCGGGTGGAGATCAATGTCTTCGGATGCCCTGAGGGCACCAACGCCGGCGCAAATGCCGACGCCTGGGCGGGAGAGTGCCAAGCCCTCGCGGACGGCATCTCGCTGAGTCTCTCCGGCACCGGCGCAATCGGCGACACCGCGCTCGAGGCCATCACCGGAGACACCAGCGGTGATTCCGGCAAGGTCGAGTTCACGAATCTCCCGGCTGGGGCCTATGAACTCGGCGGTCTGCTGCCGGGGAACGTCGGCAATCCTGCCGTCTTCATCCAGTCAAACATCGACGGCAGCGTCCGTTCCGTCACCGAGGGAGGTGGTCTTGCCCTGCGCCCTGCGGAAAACCTCTCCGTCGACGTCTACCTCGTGCTCGATGGCGACAGCACGGGCGCAGAGCCCCGCAAGATCAACCTTCTCGCCGGATTCAGTGAGCCGTCCGTCACGGGTGGATTGACCGAGGCCGAGGCAAAGGCCATGCAGGACACGCTCAACGCCATCCCCTGATCGAGCGTCTGCAGTCCTCGAACGGTAACGAGGCCGCGCCCCCGATGAGTCTCGGGAGCGCGGCCTTTGTTTCGGTCACACTCGATCCTGCGAAAGCCCGTGTTGGTAACCAGCGCCAAGCTAGGACAGCACTCCGCGGCAGTCGCCGATGGCTGCCCATCGAGTGCAGCGTACCGACTACCCGCCGATCTGGCTCATCCCGCGCACGGTCTCGCGCTCGCCTTCGCCAAGACCGTGGCCCCACGGCTTGCGCCAGATCGCGGCGCGCATCCCCCGAAGGATGGTCTCGTCATCCGCTCCCGCGCGCACCAGATCGCGCAGGTCCGCCTCGTCGGGGCGCAACAGGCAGAGACGCAGTTTGCCGTCAGCCGTCAACCGCACCCGGTTGCACGCAGCGCAGAAGGGTGCTGATACCGGCGAGATGAACCCGATGGTTCCCAGCGCCCCCGGAATGCGCCACAACCGCGCCGGGTCTGACGGGTCGGTCTCGATCGGCTCGAGCGGCCCGAAGCGTTCCTCCAGCCGGGAGTGCGTCTCCTCGGTCGTCACCAGTCCCTCGTCGTGGACATCGCCCACGCCTTCGAGCGGCATGATTTCGAGGAAGCGCATCGACCACGGCCTGTCGATGGTCATCGCCGCCAGATCGCCGACTTCATGCTCATTCTGGCCGCGCATCATCACGGTGTTCAGCTTGATCGGCGCCAGTCCCACCTCGTGCGCGGCTTCGATGCCCGCCCACACCAGATCGAGCCGGCCGCCGCGGGTCATCAGCTTGAACTTCTCCGGATCGAGCGTGTCGATGCTGATATTGACCCGCCCCAGTCCCGCCTCCTTGAGGTCCTTCGCCATCCGCGACAGGAGCAGGGCGTTCGTGGTCATCGAGACTTCCTCGATCCCCTCGAACGCGCGCATCCGCCGCACCAATTCGGGCAGCCGGGGGCGAATCGTCGGTTCCCCGCCAGTCAGGCGCAGCTTGGTCACGCCAAGTTGCGCGAACAGGCCGACCACGCGAATCAACTCGTCGTCGCTCAGGTGCTCCTCGCGCGGCTGGAACTTCATCCCGATCGCAGGCATGCAGTAGACGCAGCGGAAGTTGCAACGATCGGTAAGCGAAATCCGCAGATAGGTCATCGCGCGGCCGTAGGCATCGCGCGCGGCGCCGGGATGTTCCCGCTGTTCGATCTCGGGGTAGAACAGGATCGGTTTGGTGCTCGCTGCCACCATGGTTCGGCGCTCCGGAGGCGACTTTGCCCCAATTCGTGAACGGCTACTCAATGATTGAGTAATCCCCGGTTGAGGGTACCCGATCGTCGGCAGCAGGTCAATCGCCGTTCATGCGGCCGCTCCGTTGACGGTCAGCCCGCGCGCCCGGACAATCCTCTGCCAGACGGTTTGCGGGCCCTGTAGCGCCCTACCGGAACGAGGAATACGTGACTGACGGTGACCTGACCGCGCGTTCGCGCGCGCTGCTTCATGAATGGGTCGAATCCGAAAGCCTCCGCAAGCACTGCGAGGCTGTCTCTGCATCCATGCGCCACATGGCCCGCAAATCCGGCGCCGACGAGGACCTCTGGGGAGCGGTCGGGCTCCTGCATGACATGGACTACGAACGCCACCCCAATCTCGAACTGAGCGAGACCGGTCACCCGTTCGTCGGCGTCCGCTTCCTGCGCGAGAACGGATGGGGCGAGGAGATTTGCCGCGCCATTCTGAGCCACGCCGACTACAGCGGAGTGGAACCGGTGTCCGATATGGAAAAGACGCTCGTAGCGGTCGACGAACTGAGCGGGTTCGTTACCGCGGTCGCCCTGGTGCGGCCGGATCGGTCGCTGAACGGCGTCGAAGTGTCCTCCGTCAGGAAGAAGTTGAAGGACAAGGCCTTCGCCGCCAAGGTCTCGCGTGAGGACATCCACAAGGGCGCGGAGGGACT
>CAIPGK010000474.1 GCA_903864575.1 uncultured Chloroflexota bacterium | reverse complement strand
GACCCCGGCAGGAAGTCCATCCCGAGATTGAGCCCGGCGCTGCGCTCCAGCAGGTCCTGGATCTCCTCGTCCGGCTCCGCGGCGGCGAGCGCCGGGTCGAGGTCCACCAGCACGAGGTCCGGAACCGGCAGGTCGAGCGCGCGAGCGGTCTCGCCGGCGATCACCTCCGCGATCAGCGCCTTCGGCCCCTGCCCCGCCCCGCGGAACTTGACAACGTACATCCCGTCATCATCCGCCTCCACGACGGCAGGCAGCGAGCCGCCCTCGCGCAGGGGCGTCACGTAGCGAGTCGCGGTCACGGTTCGCAGCGTCGTCAGGGCATCGGTCCTCTCTGCTCCCGGCCAGCCAGCCAACCAGCCAGCCAGTCGTTCCCTGACAGGTTGTCGCACGGTACGGCGGAACCTTCAAGGGGGGATCCGTTCCCCCCGGCCCGGATTACCCGCCCATTCCACACGGTGGCAACGATTCTGCGCCATACGCCGCGGCGGCCTCTGCCGCGACGTACCCAGGATCAGGAGGTTTCCATGCCCGCACAGTCCATCCTGCAACCCCGTACCGGACGCTCGATTCCCATCGCGCCAGCATTCGCCGCGCTCGCGCTCGGCCTGTCGCTGGCCGCGGCGACGCCGTTCGGGGCATCCGCCGAGTCCATGCACGATCACGGCGAGATGCATCCTGCCGACCACGGCGACGACAGCGCCGATGGCAGTCACAGAGATCCCCGCGTGCTGGTGCTCGTCTCGGGCAGCGGCGCGGTGGCCGCGGTCACCATCTGCCACGGCGAAACGCACGCCGCCACTGCCGCGGGCGGAGTGAACATCCGGCCGCTGCTGGCGATGAGCTGCGCCGACCCCGGCGACGAATCGGCCGCCCTCGCCGTGGCCGCCTCCGGCGCGCTTGCGGCAACCACCGGCGGCCTCGCCCTGACCGCTCCTGCCGCCACCGCGCCCTCCCTCGGCGAACTCGCCGTGCTGAACGCGGTCACCGCTGGCGACGGCGGCATGGACATGGGTCACCACGAGGACATGCACCACGATCCCGGCGTGATGGAGATGGGCATGGACATGTCCGGCCACCACGACATGCACGCGATGGCCATGGCCAAAGGCCATGCCGGCCACGGCCACCATGGCGGCATGATGGGCATCGCCCGCGGCGAGGACGACTGGGGCGCCATGCATGACGCACACGCCGGGCGCGGCGGCGCGAAATCGGCCACAGGCGGCGCGGTGAGCGCCCTTCCGTCCACCGGCGCGGGTGCGCCGGCCGATCCGGCGCTCGTGCTCGCCGTGTCGATTGCGACCGCCATCGCCTCCGCGGGAGCGGCCGGAGGTGGATTGGCGCTGCGCCGCCGGGGCGTCATCGCCTGAACCCGGATCGGATGAACCCGCTCCGTTCCGCGAATCCACCGGGGCCGGCCTGGCGACGGGCCGGCCCCGATTTTCGTCCGGACCGCCCCGCACGTCCCTGTACGTTCACTATCGGGACCATTGGGACCCCTGGGAGAGTAACGAAACCGGCTCCCCGCGCGTAGAAATGGTCAGCAGGCGACCGGACAACGGGTCCGCGCCGGCGAATCGATCGGCGGGGACCGGTTCGAGGCGCAGTTACGACCGGGGTCCAGGGAAGAAGGAGCGACACCATGAAGAGCGGAACGACCGCATTGCGATGGGTGCTGACAGGCGCCGCGTTCGCCGGGGCAATCGGCCTCGGCGCGGCGGAGGTCTCGGCCAACGCCGACAGCGGCGCAGAGTGCCAGAGCAGCCCGGCCGTCGTGATCAACGGCGGCACCATCACCAACACGACGACCATCGACCTCAGCGCCAACGGCGGCACCGGCATCGCCGACGCCTCGGGCGGCAACAACAACCTCGCCTCCCCGGGCAACGGCGGATTCGCCGGAGCGGGCAATGCGGGTTCGGCGGACGCCGGAGCCAGCGGCGGCGCGATCGGCATGGACACCGTTGGTTCCGGCGGGAACGTCGGTAGCGCGATCGGCGTCGGGAACACCATCGACGGCAACCTCTGCGACGGGGTTCCGGCGGTGGCCATCTCCGGCGGCGAGGTGACCAACACCACGACCATCAACGTCTCCGCGGACGGCGGCACGGCCATCGCGGACGCCTCGGGCGGCGACAACAACATCGCGGTCGGCGGCGGCAGCGCTGGCGGCGGCGGCGTGGCGAGCGTCGGCAACGGCGGCGCGGCCAACTCGGCGGCGAACGGCGGCGCGGTGAGCCTCGGAGACGTGAACTCCGGCGGCAACGCCGGCAACATGGTCACGGTCGGCAACACCATCGCCGGGCCGTACGAGCCGAAGCCGGAGCCGAAGCCGAAGCCGAAGCCGGTCTGCTGCGAACCAGTCAAGCCGGAGAAGCCGGGCGGCAAGGTGATCGTCCCGGGCAAGGCCCCGAAGGTTCACGCGCTGCCCTCCACCGGCGCGGGCCTGGTCGATCCGGGCCTGATGGCGGCCATCGCGGCGGCTGCCGCGGGGTCGGCCGGCCTCGCGGGCGTCGGCCTCCGCCGCCGCTAGCGCACAGGCATCCTCCTCCCCCAGCGGGCACGGCCCCGGCGATCGTCGCCGGGGCCGTGTCCGTTCATCCGGCACGCGGTTCTCGCACTGAATCGAATAAAGCGTCACGGCGTATGCATTCTCATTCCTTGTGCAACGATTTGTTGACATTGCACCCCGCCGCGCCTACCATCCCGGCATGTCAATGCAGACGGCCTCGCGGAGGAGCGACAGATGAGCACCCTCAAGAATCGGGCCCGCTGGAGCGGCGTTTTCCCCGCCACGCTCCTGCCCTTCAAGGACGATGGCACCTACGCCATCGACGAGGAAGGCCTGCGCGCCTACGGACGGCAGTTCCTCGGCATCCCCGGCATCAACGGCATCGTGCCAAATGGCCACACCGGCGAAATCCAGACCCTCTTTCCGGAAGAGCGGGCGCGGGTCGTCGAGGTGCTGGTCAGCGAACTCGGTGACGATCTCCCGGTCATCTCCGGCGTCTCTGCCGAGGCGAGTCTCGAGGCGATCCACCACGCGCAGATGGCGCAGCGGGCGGGCGCGAAGGGCATCCTCCTGATGCCGCCCCACCAGTGGCTCCGCTTCGGCCGCGAGAGCGAAACCGCCATCCGCTTCGTGCAGGATGTCGCCTCCAACATCGACATCGGCGTCGTCATCCACCAATACCCGTCGTGGACAAAAGTCAGCTACAGCACCGACGAACTGGTGGAGATGGCGAAGATCCCGAACGTCGTCGCGGTCAAGGACGGAACCCGGGACATGGCGAAGTACGAGCGCAACATTCGCCATCTGCGCGCCTCCGCGCCGGAGGTGGCCATCCTCACCTGCCATGATGAATACCTGTTGACCACGCTCACACAGGGCATCGATGGCGCGCTCGTCGGCTTCGCGGGCTTCGTCCCGCACCTCATCCGCGATCTGGTCGAGACCGCACTCGCCGACCGGCTCACCGAGGCCCGCGAGATCTCCGATCATGTCTACGTGCTCAAGCAGGCGGTCTACCGCATGGGCGAGCCATCCGCCGACGCGCACCAACGGATGAAGGCGGCGGTCTGGCTGCTCGGGCGGATTTCCAGCCCGGTCGTCCGCCCACCAATGCCTCCCCTGGCGCCGGCCGTCTTCGACGAACTGGCCCGGGAATTGACCCGCGTCGGCATGGCCCCGGCCGTCGCCGCGGACTGACGCCGCCCCGCGGGAGGGTTGTACCGGAAAAGCTCCCCATTGACGCACGATGCTCCCTCCCGGTACAACCCTTCCGTCCGCCCCCGGCGATGCGCGCCGCGCGGCTACCGGGAGATGCAATGCTGCTCTATCTCCTCACCCGGATTCTCCGTTCCGCGCTGGGCATCCTGCTCATTCTCTTCGTGTCCTATGGAATGATGTTCTACGGCGCCGGAGACCCCATCAAGAAGATGTACCTCGACAAGGACGACCTCGCCGTCGACGAGGTCACCCTCACCGCGCTGCGCGAGAAGTACGGCCTCGACGATCCCTTCCTCGTCCAGTTCACCACCTATCTCGGCAACCTCGCGCAGGGCAACATGGGCATCTCCATCCGCGAGCAGCGCCCGGTGGCCGACATGGTCCGCGCCACGCTGCCGATCTCGGTGCAGATGGGTCTTGCCGCCACCGCCCTCGCGACGCTCATCGGCATCCCCCTCGGCATCCTCGCCGCAAGGAAGCACAACTCCCCGCTCGATTACGCCATCGTCGCCGGGGTGACGGCATTCAACGCGGTCCCGGTCTTCGTCATCGGCCCGCTGCTGATCCTCTTCTTCGTCTCCGTGCTGGGGATCATGAAGGTGCCTTGGGGCTGGGACGGGCTGTTCAGCCCCAAGACCATCCTGCCGCTCGCCGCGCTGACGATGGTTCCCCTCCCGATCGTCGTCCGGCAGACCCGCTCGGCCATCCTTGAGGTGCGCGGCGAGGACTACATCCGCACCGCACGGGCGAAGGGACTCTCCGAGCGCGACGTCGCCTTCCGCCATATGCTGCGGCCGGTCCTGCTGCCGGTGATCACCTCGGTCGGCCTCGTCGCCATCACCCTCATCAACGGCGCGATCTTCGTCGAACTCATCTTCGGCATCCCCGGCTTCGGCGGATTGACGCTGGAAGGACTGCTCAACGTCGACTACCCGGTCATCATGGCGACCGTGCTCATCGGTGCGCTGATCGTGATGGTGACCAACCTCGCCGTCGAACTGGCCTACCCGCTGCTCGACGCCCGCGTGACGAAGGGACACTGAGATGGCGCAGGCGCAGATGCACGCCGCTCACACCACGTCGCTCACCATTCCCGCGGGGCCCGTTCCCCGCGCGGATCGAAGCCTCTGGAAGGACGCCTGGCGGCAACTGGTTGCAAATCGCCTCGCCCTCGGCGGACTGATCGTCATCCTGATCTTCCTCTTCGCCGCCATCTTCGGCCCGCTGATCGCCCCATACGACTTCCTCGAGCAGAACATCAAGGACGCTCTCCAGCCCCCCTCCGCCGCCCACTGGCTCGGCACCGACGCCAACGGTCGCGACATCTTCAGCCGCATCCTCTACGGCGCCCGCAGCGCCGCGCTCGTCGCCATCACCACTACCGCGATCAGCCTGCTCATCGGCCTCTTCATCGGCATGGCGGCCGGGCTTTTCGGCGGCCGCACCGAATCGTGGCTGATGTGGATGACGGACATCACCATGTCGATCCCCGTCATTCTGCTCGCGATGCTCATCAACACCGCGCTCAAGTACCGCGCGACCGACTACTTCGACCTTATGTACACGAAGACCAGGAATCCCTTCTTCCTCAACACCTGGTGGCTCGACTTCCTGCTCGTCTTCGTCGCCATCGCGCTCATCAGCTGGCCGGGATACGCACGCCTCATTCGCGGACAGGTCAAGACCACCGGCAAGGCCCTCTATGTCGAAGCCGCCCGCTCCATCGGCGCATCCGACCGACGGATCATGACCCACCACCTCGCCCCGAACTCCCTCGGGCCGGTGATCGTCGCCGTCACACATGGCATGGGGGGCGCGGTGCTGCTGGAAAGTTCCCTGAGCTTCCTGGGCATCGGCATCCAGCCGCCGAACGCCTCCTGGGGCAGCATGCTGAGCGACAGCCTCAGCCTCTGGCGCTCCTTCCCCCACCTGATGATCGTTCCGGCGGTCACCATCGCCATCATCCAGATCGCCTTCATCTTTCTCGGCGATGGCATGAACGATGCCCTCAACCCCCGACAGCGCCGGCGCTGATCCGGCAGGAGCCACCCACCCCCATGATCCCCACCGGCCCCGTCCGCTGCATTCTCGTCGGCATGGGAGGCGTCACCCGCGAAATGCTCAAGACCCTCGCCGGGTTCGACTGGTTTGCGCCCGTCGCCGTGGTCGATCCGCGCCCCGAGGCCCGCGACGACGCCCGCCGCGATCTCGGCCTGCCGGAGGACGCCGCGTTTCCGGATCTCGCCACTGCCATCGCCGCGATTCCGGCAGACGCCGCCATCGTCAACACCCCCTCGGAGTACCACTTCGACCTGGCCCGCCTCGCCATCGAGGCCGGGTTGCATCCCCTGGTCGCCAAGCCAATCACCAACGATTTCGCGCAGGCCGTTTCGCTTGCCGATCTCGCGGAGGCGCGCGGCGTCACCCTCGCCGTCGGCCAGCAGATGCGCTACCGCAACCACTACGAGGCAGTCGCCGACTTCGTCCGCGATGGTCGTCTGGGAACCCCGCAGGCGATCACCTTCATCAACACCAAGCCGCGCCCGAAGGCCCTCAATCTGGCGACGATGACCCAGCCCGCCCTCTATGAGATGAGTTGTCACCACTTCGACTGCCTGATGGCGATCGTGCCCGATGCCCGCCCGGAATGGATCTCCTGCGACGGGTTCCGCCCCTCGTGGTCGCCCTACGCCGGTCCGTGCATGGTCAACGCCACGATCCGGTTCAGCGGCAACCTGCACATCCTCTATCAAGGCGGCTTCTCCTCGCTGGCGGACAGTTACGAACTGCGGATCGAGGGAACCGGCGGCGTTCTCCGTTGTCGGGGCGTCCACATGTCGCGAGATGGCATGACCTACGAGTTCGCGGAACCGCTCGGCGGGTGGACTCCGCTCGACCTGGAGGCGAGCCGTCCCCCATCCGACCCGTGGCGCACGCTCCTCGCCCTCTGGCGGCGGCAACTGGCTGGCGAAATCGACCCGCCCTTCAGCGGTCGCAACAACCTGCGCCCCTTCGCCCTCCTGAGCGCCGGGGTGCAGTCGGTCGAGACTGGCCTTCCCGCCATTCTCGGCCCGGATACCCCCTATGCGGCGGCCTGGACGGAGGTGCCCCATGCCTGAGCATCCGTACCACATCGTCGTCAACGAGCGCACCCACATGGTCATTGCGTCCGCCACCGGTCGCGCGCTCGGCGGGTTCGGCGCGACCTACTACCGCCCCTGGGTCTTCCCGCTCTACACCCCACGCGGCCTCACGGTCGTGCAGGAGTTCGCCTACGATCATCCCTTTCACAACGGCGTCTTCGTCGGCCAGAACCCGGTGGAGCATCCCGGCGGAACGGCCAACTACTGGGCTGCCCCACCCCGCCGCAGCCACGATGACGCCCTGTTCGCCACCCCGCCCGGCCGCATGGATCCGGACGGCGAGATCGCATCCGACCTGCTTCCGGACGGCGCGCGCTTTTCCCTCTCGCTCACATGGCGCGACCACGAGGAGCGCCCCGTTCTCTCCGAGCGCCGCACCGTCGCGATCTACGCCGCCGAGGGCGCGACCATCTGCGAGATGGCAAGCGAGAAGACCGCCGCGTTCGGCTCCCTGCGCTTCCCGCGGACCAAGTTCGGGAGCATCGGCATCCGCGCCGAACCGCGCCTGCTTCCTCCCCTCGGCGGCGAGGTCATCGCCGACGGCGTGCGCGGCGACGCCTCGGTTGCCCACGAGACGGAGGCGGGCTACGTCGCCTACGAGAACGGCGACGGCATCGGCGGCCGGTTCGGGGTGCTGATGTCGCGGCCGGATCCGGTCGCGCCCGGCCCGTGGTTCATCCGCGACTACGGGATGGCGCTCTGGAATCCGACCTGGACGACGGACATCGCCCTGCCCGATGGAGCGACCTGGCGGCTCGCCCTCCGCGTCGTCGCCTTCGACGGCCCACTCGATGAGGCGCAGGCCGCGGGCTGGCGGTCACTCCCCGGACGCGTCTGAGACCAACTTGCCGGATATTCGGCTGGTCATGCTGCTCGGTCGGGACACTCCAGTCCCATCCGGGATCGTGCGGATACCTGCGCCCGGAGACGACCCATGAACCGCTGCGCCCTCCACCAATAGGGTCAGTTTGCTGGAATGCGGCCAGCTCCCGGCGACCCTATGGCCTCGGGAAACTGATGTTCATCACCGCCTCGATGTCGAGCGGATCGACGCCAAGTTTCTGCCGCAACTGCTCGCGGACGACCTGCTCCGCGGCGAGGTCCTCGGTTAGCGGCAGGGCGACTTTCGCGCCGTCCCGGAGAACCGATTCCCGCGCGCCAACCTCCATCATCATCGCCGCCACGGCATCCTCATCGGTGTACTCCGATTCGGCGACACCGCGGATGGCCCGCGCGAAGTCGACGATGTGATCCATGACCGCTGCGCCGT
>CAIPGK010000473.1 GCA_903864575.1 uncultured Chloroflexota bacterium | reverse complement strand
CGCCCGGTCCGGGCCGTGCACGGTGGCGTCGAGCGCGTCCACGCCCATGCGCGCAAAATTGGCGGCATAGTGTTCGGAACTGGCGTACTCGCCCGATTCGGTCCTCAGCCGCTCCAGTCCTTCGTCGAGCGCGACCCGGACATACCCTGCAATCAGTGGGCGCGGCCGGCCGGTCTCCACAGCGCCTTCGATCGCGTGCGCCGCAGACTCCAGGATGTACTCCGGGGTCACCCAGTTCAACAGCACCGCGTCGGCGCACTCGCCGGCGAGCCGGCACATGACCGGCGCCAACGCCCTGACGGCGATCCGGGCGGAGGTCAACCCGCGCATCTCGGCGACCCCGAGGCGGACCCGATCCACGCCGCCCACCCAATCACCGGAGCTGACGCCGACCAGCAGCCGCTCCACCGGCAGTCCGATCTCGTCGATGCGCCGCGCGATGACCGCGGCCGGATGCCGGTCCAGCGGGATGGCGCAGACGCCGAGCATCAGCCGCGTCGTCACCTCGGCGGCCACGGCGACCGCCGCAAGTCCATCGCTTTCCGGCTGGTCGTTGATCCAGAACGCGGCGTAGCCCGCCTCCTCGGCCGCCATCGCCAGCCGCCGCACGATGGCGTGGTCCAGCGTCCCCGCCACCCCGAACCCGAGCGTTCCCGCCTGCTCGATGCCGTCCATCTCCGGGCCCTTCCCGATGCGGTCTTGCCGCCGTCGCGCGCCTGCGCATGCCAACGCGGATGCCGATGCCGATGCCGATGCGGTCAATCGTACCAGTGAATGCGAACGGCCCCCGCGTTTGCGAGGGCCGCCGCGTCATTCATCGAGCGCCGGGAACGATCAGGCCGTGCAGTCCGCGCTCGAACTGCCGACGCACTGGTCCGGCGTATTGCTGCTGATCGAACCCGCCGGGGCGGTAACGACGCTCGCCGTGTCCTCGGCCCACACGCCGCCGCCGCCGTTGGCGACACTCGACGTGTTGCCAGTGATCGAGGCTTGACCGGTGATCTCGAGATTCGCCGGATCGGTCACGCCGCCGATCGTGTCCTTCACCAGCGCCACGCCGCCGCCCTCGCCCTCGGCGGTGTTGCCGCTGACGTCGGCCTTTCTCGCCAGGACCACGTTGCTGTTCATGGCGAAGATGGCGCCGCCCTGACCGGGAGCGGAGCCGATGATCTTCGCCGTGTTTCCGGTGAACTTCACGTTGCCGCCGATGTACGCCGAGTAGGAGTCGTACACCCGCCACAGGGCGATCGCGCCGCCATAGCCTCCGGTGTTGCCGGAAATCTCGACGTCTCCGACGATGGTCAAGGGGTTGTAGCTCGTGTAGATCGCGCCGCCGTAGGAGTCGGTCGAGTTGCCGGTCAACTTCGCCGACTGCTGGATCAGAATGCTCGATTCGCTCGCATTGATCGCCCCACCGCCATTGGTCGCGGAGTTGTCCTTTATCGTCGCCCGGCCACTGATCCGCGTATACGCCTTCTCGATGAAGATTCCGCCGCCATAGGAGTCGGACACGTTGTTGCTGATCTCGACGTCGTCGGTGATGTCCAGCATCACGCCGTAGGTGTCCCCCGGCCCTTGGACGTGAATCCCGGCGCCGTAGGTGTCGGCCGTGTTCCCGCTCATTTTCACCTGGTCGGAAATGCTGACCCGGCACATGATCGAGTACACGGCGCCGCCCTTCTGGGCGTGGTTGTTGGTGAAGGTGACATTCCCGCGAATGGAAATGCTCTCATTACCGTTGGCCTCGCAGTAGAACGTTCCGAGACCGCCGCCGTAGGAATCGGCGCTGTTCTCATCGAAGAGAACGTTGCCGCTGATGTCGATGGCGGTGCCGGAGCCTCCGGGGTCCCGCCCATAGTAAGTGAGCCCCCCGTTGTTGGCGGCGGTGTTCTTGAGGAACTTCGCGTTGCCGCGGATGATCGCCTTGGCGCCTGAATCGACATAGGCTCCCCCGCCGAAGCTGTCCCCCGTATTGTTCTGGATCACGACGTCATCATCGATGATTAGCGTCGCGTAGATCCTGACGCCGACGCCGCCTCCGTAGCCGGCGCGATTGCCCTCGATCACCGTCCCGTCGAACACCCGCAACACCGGCGCGGAGACGTCCGCTGCAACGTGCACGCCGCCACCGTAGGAATCCGGGCTGCGGTTGCCCCGGATCACGGTGAACCGGCAGAGCGTCAGGTCACCAGACGTCAGGATGCCGCCGCCCTCGCTGGCGAGGTCGTTGTTCTTGCCCTCCACCACGATGTCGACCAGTTCCAGTTTCGACGTGTCCGACACCTCGATCGCCCGCGATCCGATGGTCGCGTTCCGGATGATCGTCTCCCCGCCCGGGCAGCCCACCAGCGTCAGGTTCACGTCGGAGATCGACACATCCTCTTCGTAGATTCCGGGCGCGATGTAGATGACGTCGCCATTGGCCGCGTCGTCGATCGCTGCCTGGATCGTGGTTTTGGCGCAGGTGCTGCACACGTCAGGCACGCAGGTGTCAGTTGGACACGCGCTGCAGGAGCAGCCCACGCATACACCAAGCGAGCAACTCCGGTTCTGGCACTCCGTGTCTGCCGTGCAGGTCTCCTTGAACGGCAGCAGGCAGAAGGTTCCGCGGATGGCGCCCTTGTCGTATGGCATGCAGGCGGCCTTCGCATCCGCGCATGGCGTCCCCCCATCGATGCACGCCTGCCCGGTCGCGATCGGCGTCGGCGTCGGCGTCGGCGTTGCCGTCGGCACGGGTGTCGGTGTTTCCGTCGGACCCGGTGTCGCCGTCGGCGGCGGTCCGCCGCACGTGCCGTTCTCGCACGGGAACTTGTCGCAGCAGTTGCGGTCCTCCTTGCACGGACGTCCCCCACGCTGGCAGCGGCACCGTCCAAGCCCATCCACATTGCGCTTGGACCGGTTCATGTTGCACAGGCCGGTGCAGCATTGCGCGTCCGACGCGCAGGCATTCGCGCTGCGCGTCCCGTCGCCGCACGGACCCTCGATCGTCGGCCGATTGGGCGTCCGGTCCCGCGGCCGTTCCCGGCCCCTGTCCCGCGCCGGATTCCGGCCCTTGTCCTTCTGCTTCGCGGTGCTCGCGCGCTGGCTGCTGCCCTGATCGCCGCCCCGCGGCTCCGCGCCCTGCTCCTCCGGGCGATCCTCACGGCCTCTGCCCGCGGCGAGGATGCCCAGCGGCGTGAAGATTATCGCCCCCAAGGCCGCGCGAACTCCCGCCCGGCGCGTCGTGGCCCCGCCCAGCAACCGGGCAAGGCGGTCGAATGATGACTGGTCCATTGGTTCTCCTTCCGGCATCCGGGATTTCCCCGGCATCGCCTCCCGCACCACCGCAGCAGGGATCGCCACCTCAGCTGGCGTGCCCCCGAGCCAGGTCACTACAGGATGTCCCGGCTCGCAGGAGAACACCACGACGGGAACAGGAGTTCTTTTCCGCAAGAAACAGCATTATCAGGATATGGTCATCTGTGATTTCTACCGGTATCCCCACCTGCCCGGCCGTTCCGGTCGGCATCGCTTCCGCCCCGGCGCGGAACCCTTTCCCGATCTCACCCGCAGCTGCGTCGCCATCCACGGCCCCCGCATGGAACAGGGTTCTCCCCGGGGCACAACGCCATGCCTGGCTCGTTACCGTCCGAAAACCCTCGGTGCTGGATTCACAAAAAACCCTCGAAGCAGCGGGGATGTCGATCCGGCGGCAACTTCGACCACCAACGCCGAGCCGGTGACCGATTGATCGCAGATGAAGGAGCAGGCGATGATTGGCCGGGAATATGGCCGCGCGCAGGTTGCGCGCACAGTGCTGGTGGTGCTGGCAGTCCTGCTGCTGCTGCCGGTCGTGACGACGCTGCCGTTCCCGCGGGGGCGCGCCGCGCAATCGGTGACGCAGGACTCGCTGTGGGCCGCGCCGAGCGCTCAGGAGGCAGGCGGCATCGGGGCATGCGCGAATCCGTCGTCACCGGATTCACTGGCCGCGTGCTTCAGTTCGATCACCAAGATCGGGACGGATTGGACGTGGGTGGCCATCGCGGCCGACAGCCGCAACGTCTATTTCGCCAGCGACGACGCCGGAGCGGTCAGTTGCCCGATCTCCGACCTGGGCGACAACTGCACCCCGATCCTGTGAAACTGGCAAAACGCCCGCTCCGTGGCCGCGTCGGATGGCCAACTCTGGATCGGGTTCGACTCGGGGAAAATCTACCGCTGCCCGGCCACCATTCCCTACTCCTCCGGCCAGACCAGCGCGCCCTTCCAGTGCGTGCTGCTCGACGACGCGAGCGACCGCAGCGTGAGATCGCTCCTGATCGCCAACGGCACGCTCTATGCCGGCCTCGGAACGTACAAGAACCAGGGAATCCTCTGGAGTTGCGATCCGTACGTCGTAAACACGTGCACCAACCTCGACACCTACGGCGACACGTATGCCACGTCACTCAGCGCGGGTGGAGGCTACCTCTGGGCAGGACTCAACAACGGCGTGCTCTGGCGATGCGACCCGCAAAAGGCCAACAACTGCCTCGACTGGTTGCCCTCCAACAACACGACCAATCCGGACAAGAATCCGGCGAACCCGATCTCATACGACGGGCAGGGCACGCTCTACGCCGCCTTCCAGGAAGGCGTCTGCGTGGGTGAGGGGCAAAACTGCCCATGCTCCATCAAGGCGCGCCCGGCGCAAACCACATGCAGCACGGTCTTCTCCGGCGCCGACCAGTCGGGCTTTTCGGTGGCCGCCGGCGCGGGTGGCGTTTTTTTCCAGCACGACCAACGGCATCTACCGCTACGGCATCGCCGAATTCACCCAGAGCGGCGGCATGCAATGGGGCCGGGCGTTTCTCCTGTATGTCCCGGCGGGCGGCCCGGCCGGCGTCGGCGGGGCGAAGGTGTCGGTGAGCGCGAAGGGCCTGGCCGGCAGCATCGAACGGCGCTGCAGGTCCAACCCTTCCGCCCGCGGGAACCGGATCGACCTGGCGGTGACCGGTCCGGGCGGCTTCTCGAAGACCCTGAAGATGGGCCTCTGCCAACTGCGTGGCCGGCCGGCCATCTCGACGGACCTCAACCTGCCCGATCCCGGCAGCTACACCGTGACGGCGACGACGCGGAAGCACCACGGCACGGCGACGTTCACCGTCAAGCCGAACCGGACCGGGGCTGTCCGCGTGTCGTTGGCCCGCAAGTAGCAGAAAGGAGGGTTTCCAGATCAGGGGAAATCTGGCGAAAAACGGGCGGGGCAACGCATCCGGCGTCAGCCGCGCGGCCCGGCGTCAGCCGGCTGGCCGCGAAACTGGCGTGCCCGGAGCGTTACCTCGCCGCAGCCTACGCGCCCGCCGGAGCAGGATCCGGTTCGGGGGTCGGCTGCTCGTTCAGCGCATCGCAGAATTCGGGGCCGGTCACCCCCTCGACCACATCGCCATGCTTGCCGTGGCCCTTGACCGCAGGCGGCGGAACCAGCTTATAGGAGTACTCCCCGGTCTCGCGGTCGAGGTGGCAGATGGCGACCTTGTTCTGGCCGGGCGCGGGCTTCTTCGGCTTGTCGGAACCGCCCGGAAGTTCGGGCTTGCCCTTGGCGGCAACCGCGCCAATCCCGGCGGCGGACACGAGCGCGGCGGCGGCGATTCCGGCGAACGAGCGGCGACCGTAACGGGTTTCCATGATGTCGAGTCCTTTCGCATCCGCTCCAGCCTCTGCGGCCGGAGCGTCTCCCTCTCTGGCCTACTGTAGCGAAAGGACGGCCCGTCGCCATCGTGAAGATCGGCTAGCGTAAATGCCAGAGCGCAGTCCTTGCCACTCAGGACGCCGGGAACCCCAGCCCGAGCCGCCGCAGCGACACCCACCTCCCCTGCCCGAGGATCAGGTGATCCAGCACCTCGATGTCCAGCAACGTCCCGGCCTGCACCAGTTCGAGGGTCAGCGAGACGTCCGCCGCCGATGGCGTCGGGTCGCCGGACGGGTGGTTGTGCGCGGCCACCAGCGCGACCGCGTTCTGCCGCACGGCATCCCGGAACACTTCCGCCACCCGCACCTGCGCCTGGTTCACGCTCCCCTGCACGACGGTGCGGATGGCGAGCACCTGGTGCTTGGTGTCCAGCAGCACGACCCGCAACTGCTCCTGCTCCAGCGCGGCCATCTCCACCTGCAGCAGCGTGGCGACTTCATCCGGCGAGGTGATCTTCGGCCGCGCCTCGGCCCCGAGCGCTGCCAGCCGCCGCCCGATCTCCAGCGCCGCCTTCAGCCGGACCGCCTTCGCGTCGCCGATGCCCCGGACCCGCGCCAGTTCGTCCGTCTCCATCCGCAGCAGCCCCCGGATGCCGCCGTGCTCGGCCAGCAGCCGCTGCGCCACATCGGTCACCGTCTCCCCGACGATCCCGGTGTTGAGCAGGATCGCCAGCAGGTCGCCATCGGAGAGCGATGCCGGCCCGCGCAGCTTCAGCCGCTCGCGCGGCCGCTCATCCGGAGCCATTTCCTTGACCGAGAGCCGGTAGCCCGGCGGCCGGACGACGGGAGGCTCTGCTGCCTGCGCCGGTGCGACGGCGGGCACATCTTCGACCGCAGCCTGCTTCCGGGTTTCCGGCAGGGACGCAACGGCGGCGACGGGTTGGTCGACCACCTGCCCGGAGGTCTGCGCGGGAATCCGGCGAGCCCGCTTCCGGGTTGGAGGCTGATCCGCACGCCCCTCCATGTGCTCCGCCGCGACAGGCGGCGCGGGAAAGGCTGGCGCCGGAGGCGGGACCGGCGGCACGGCCATCGTCTCCGCGACCGGCTCGGCCACCGTCTCGGCGCGCCGACGGGGAGCGAACGGATCGAACTCCCACTCGCCCATCAGTCAGGCTCGAACGCGGCGACGAGCATTCCATAGTAGGTGGGAGCCTCATAGGAGAGCATCTCCGCCCGCATGGGATCGCGCTCCAGCACCCCGCCGAGCATGAGCGTCTGCCAGAGGCCGTCGATGGCCGCGGTGGACGCATCCGCGTCGGTCAGGTCCATGAGCCGCAGTGGATCCCCGGCGGAGATGGCCTCGCAGACGCGGGCATCGACCGGCGCGGCGAGATCGCTGAACCCGTAAGGTCCGTCCGCGCGGTGGGTGTGCGCCCAGTCGCAGGAGGCCACGAAGGCGATGCGCCTGCCATCCTCGGCGGCGGCATCGGCCACCGCGCGGCCAAATGCCACCAGCGATTCCCGCGACAGCGACCGGGCCGGGGAGACCAGCACGGCAGGCGGCCCGACATCCTCGACAGGCGGATTCGCCAGCACATCCCCGAGACCGGGCAGGTTCCGGTCGTGCCCCATGAACCAGAGCGGGGTGAGCAATCCCCAGTCGAGCGGCAACACGCTCTGGTCGCGCTGGTTCCCGGCGAATCCGCCCATCGCGATCGGCACGCCCGCGTCCCGCGCCCGCGCCGCGATCCGGTCCGTCAGCGGCCCGTCCACCGGGATGTTGGACTCGACCACCCGGTCCTGCCAGCGCAGCGATCCCGCCGCCCGCGCGACATCGGCGAGGCACACCGCGCCATTCACCCGGAACCCGTGCGGCCCCGCGATCACGATCGCCTCGACTCCAGCCGCCTTCGCCCTCCGCCCCACTTCGGTCATCGCCGCGCGCGTCGCCAGCGCTCCCCCGGCGTCATCGGAGAGATCGGGAATCAATGGAAACCCGTGCGGCAGCACCGCCGCGAAAACAACCGGCATCATCTCCCCCCTGCGGGTCGGGGTCGGGACCCAGTCCCGCGCCGGGACCGGCATCCTGCCTGCCGGGATTGTATCCCCGCGCTTGACACCCCGCCCCCGCTCCCGTTTCCTACCGGCAGACATGTCCACCTGCCGCGCCGAATGCACGGCGCCCGAACTGGAGTTCCCCATGCCGCTCGGATTTCCAACCCTCGGCCCGATATCCGATCCCGAGTCCCACGCCAACAATCCGGTGATGGCGCGCAACGGGGCCATCGCGAGCGCGCACCCGCTCATCTCGGCGGCGGGCGCGAAGGTCCTCGCCGATGGCGGCAACGCCGTCGACGCCGCCATCGCCGCCGCGCTCGTCGGAACGGTGGTCCTCCCCGCCATGTGCAGCATCGGCGGCGACCTGTTCGCCATCGTTCACCAGCCTGACGGCCCGAACGCCAGCGGTGTCGGCGAACTTCTGTCCTTCATGGGCAGCGGAAACGGCCCCGCCAGCGTCACCCGCGACTGGATGGCCGAGCGCGGCACGGTCAGCCCGGCCGGGCAGCCCATCCTCGCCCAGCGCGGCCCGCTCTCTCCTGGCGTCCCGGGCTTCATCGCCGGCGCATTCGACATGCTGGAACGGTTCGGCTCGCGCACCTTCGGCAGCCTTGCACGGGACGCCATCCGCTACGCCCGCGACGGATTCCCGCTCTCCGTCGCCGGCGCGGCCATCATCGCCCACGGCACGGAGGAGATTCTTCGGCAGGACCGCGCCGCGCAATCCGTTTTCCTGCCCGGCGGCCGCACGCCGCGGCCGGGCGACCTCTTCCGGCAACCCGATCTCGCCCGCACCATCGGCGAAGTCGCCGCGGCTGGTCCGGAGACCTTCTACCGTGGCCCGGTCGCCAGGCGCATCACCGACTACCTGCAGGCCAACGGCGGCGCGCTCACGGCCGACGATTTCGCCGGGCACGCGACCGATGTCCTGCCCCCCCTCGCCAGCACCTACCGCGGCTACACCATCCACGAGACCCGCCTTCCGACCCCGGGCTTCGTCGTCCTCGAGGCGCTCAACATCGCGGAGCGGGCGCAGATCGCGCCGGGCAGCCTGTCGAGCGCCTCCACCATCCACCTGCAGGCGGAAGCGCTCAAAGCCGCCTTCGCCGACCGCAACGCCGGCGCGTCCGATACCCCCGAGGGCGCGGCAAACGTGGATCGCTACATTTCGAAGGAATGGGCCGCCCAACGCTTCACCGGGTTCCACCCCTCCCGCGTCTCCGAGTTCGCGCCGGGCTCCCTCCAGGAGGGCCACACCACCTCGCTGGTGACGGTCGACCGCGACGGTCTGATGGTCTCGCTGATCTTCTCCGTCTCCGACTGGTTCGGCAGCGGGGTGGTTGCGGGCGATACCGGCATTCTGCTCAACAACCGCGCCGGTCACTGCTTCAGCCTGATCCCCGGCCACCCCAACCTCTTCGAGCCGGGCAAGCGAACGATGCACACCCTCAACTGCTACCTCATCGCCGCGCCGGACGGCACGCCGGTCGTCGTCGGCGGCACCCCCGGCGGCGACTTCCAGCCGCAATGGAACGTACAGACCATCTCAGCCATGATCGACGGCGGGCTGGACGCGCAGGCAGCCGCCTCCCTGCCGCGCTGGCAACTCTGGCCCGCGACCTATCCCGCCGAGGTCGGGATGCCCGCCGAACTTCGGGTCGAATCCCGCGTCGGCGAGGAAACCCTGCGGGCCCTCGCGGAGATGGGGCACAACGTCGTTCCCCTCGGCCCGTGGGGGGCGCGCGGCGCGGTGCAGGTCATCGCCCGCAACCCGGAAACAGGCGTACTCGCGGCGGGCTCCGACCCCCGCAGCGAGGGGCAGGCGATCGGGCTGTAACGGATCGACCGGCAACCGCCGCCCCGCAGTGGTGCGGGACGGCGGCGCAACCCGGGCCGCGTCTCAGGCGGCCGGCGGGTCGGCATCTCCACGTCGGGCGTCGATTGCCGCCGCCAACCGGTTCTTCAGGGCGGCAAGCGGCGCGACCAACCCCTTCGGCAGGAAGATCACCGTCGCCACCATGGCCGCGCCAAAGATGAGCGTCCGCAACTGCTCGAAATCACGCAATTGCTCATCGGCGAGCTTGACGACGATGGTGCCGAGGATCGGGCCGAAGAAGGTCCCCCACCCACCGATGACGATCATCGCCATCTGGGTCATGAGGATGTTGAAGTCGAGATTGGTGGGCGAAATCGACCCGAGATAGTGCGCGTAAAAGGCCCCGGCGAACCCGGTGATAAAGGCCGAAATGGCATAGACCAGCAATTTGAAGCGATATTCCGGCACGCCGCGGGAGAGAGCGTAGGCCTCCGAATCGCGGAGGGAGCGAAACGCCAGCCCCATCGGGGAGTGGATGATCCTCCAGATGACGAGGCTGGCGACGATCAGCAGCGCCAGCGCGACGTAGTAGGTCCGGGTCAGCTTCTCGACCGATCCCTCGCCGCCGAAGTTCCACTTCTCGAACCGCTGCAGCCCGTACTGGCCGCCAAAGCGCTGGTCGGTGTCGAGGATGAACAGGTTGCGGAAGATCTCATGAAATGCCAGCGTCAGCAGGAAGACATAGGCGCCCTTGAGCCGGAGCGACGGAATGCCGATGACCATGCTCGCGAGCGTCGCGACCACCGCCCCGGCGATGCAGCCGAGCCAGGGGCTCCATCCGAGATTGAGCGACATCAGCGCGGTCGTGTATCCGCCCATCACGAAGAGCGCGAGTTGCGCGAAGGACCAGATGCCGGCGTACCCGATGATCAGGTTCCACGCCTGATTCACGATCGCGAAGATGCAGATCAGGATCAACACCCGCAGCCAGTAGGCCGAATGGAGCACGAGCGGGGCGAGCACCGCGATCGCCAGCGCGAGCCCGATCAGCACGCGGTCCAGCATCGCGGAGGTGCGGGAGGTCGGCGCGCTCATGTCCGCTCCTCCGCGGAGACGCCGGCAAGACCGCCCGGCCGGATCACCAGGACCACGATCAGGAAGAGGAACAGCGCCGGCAGTTTCCAGCCCTCCCCGAGGTAGACGCTGACGAATGCCTCGAAGAGTCCGATGATGAACGCGGCGGCCAGCGTCCCGGTGATGCTGCCGAGGCCGCCGAAAATGGTCACCACCAGGCCGCGCAGCGCGTAGGAGAGCCCGACCGTCGGATTGAGGCTGATGAGCACCGTGCTCAGGAGCACCCCGGCGACCGCCGCCAGCCCGGAGCCGAGCGCCATCACCAGCATGAAGATGCGGTTGACCGACGCGCCATTCAGGTAGGCGGCATCGCGATTCTGGGCTACCGCGCGGATGGCGAGGCCATGCCGCGAGCGCGTCAGGAAGAACCAGAGCGCCGTCATCACCACCAGCGAAACGAGAACGACCGCGACCCGCTGGTACTGGATCACCAGCACATCGCCGACCCGCAGATTGCCGCTCACGATCTCCGGCATCGCCTGGTTGCGCGGCCCCCAGACCAGCTGGATCAGTTGCTGGATGACGATGCCCACGCCGAGCGTGCTGATGATCGAGGCGATCTCCCAACCGGGTCGCCCGACCAGCGGCCGCACGGCGATCTGGTACACGCCGACCCCGGCAAGCCCCACCAGCACGAACGCCCCGACGATGCCGGCGATCGCCGGCAATCCGAGCTGCCCGGAGATGACGAAGGCGACATAGGCTCCGAGGGTGAAGAGCGCGCCCAGCGAGAGATTGAGAAATCTCAGCGCGCCGTAGACCAGCGTGAACGCGAGCGCCATCAGCGCGTAGATCGCGCCGAGCACCAACCCCTGGTAGATGACCAGTGAAATCTGGCTCATGCGATCCCCAGGTAGGTTTGCAGCAGGGCCGGATCGGCCAGCAGGTCGGCCGGGGCGCCCTCCCGCGCGATGGTCCCGTTCTCCAGCAGGTAGACGCGGTCGGCCAGCCCCTCGATCCGCGTCGCGCTCTCCTCGACCAGCAGGATCGGCAACCCGCTGGCGCGGATTTCACCAATGCGGTCGTACAGCTCATCGATCACGACGGGGGCGAGACCGAGCGACGGCTCATCCAGCATCAGCAGCGCGGAGTTGCCCATCAGGCCGCGGCCAACCGAAAGCATGCGCCGCTCCCCTCCCGACAGGGTCCGGGCAAGTTGCTTCTGGCGCTCGCGCAGGCGCGGGAACAGCAGATAGACCCGCTCCAGCCGCTCGCCGAGCTCCGCCCACGCGGCCGCCCGGTACGCGCCCATCTTGAGATTTTCCAGCACCGTCATTTCGCCGTAGAGCAGGTCGCCTTGCGGCACATGGATCAGCCCGAGCCCGGCGATCTCGTCCGGGGCCAGCCCGCGCGTGTCCCGGCTGCCGAATGCGACATCGCCCGCGGTCGCCCGGATCAGGCCGGAAATCGTCCGCAGCAGCGTGGTCTTGCCGTGCCCGTTCGGTCCGAGCACGACGATCGTCTCACCCGGATTGACATGCAACGAGACGCCGCGCAGCACCTCCGTCTCGCCGTACCCGGAGTGGAGCCCCGCAACCTCGAGGACCGGACGCCCGCCAATGCCGCTCATGCCGCGCCCGCCTCGCGCCCGAGATACACGCGGATCACCTCGGGATTCGCGCGAATCTCGTCCGGTGCGCCTTCGGCCAGTTTCTCGCCGTGATGCATGATCATCACCCGGTCAGAGAGCGGCATCAGCGCCCGCATCACGTGCTCGATCAGCATGATCGTCAAGCCGGTCTCCCGCAGCGTGCGGATCAGCGCGACGAACTCGTCGACCTCGCGGTGATTGAGGCCGCCGACCGGCTCGTCCAGCATCAGGATCGTCGGCTGTGTGGCGAGCGCGGAGGCAACCATCAGCCGCTTCTTGTCGAACACCGGCAGTTGGGCGGCTTCCACGTCGCGCCTGGCGGAGAGTCCGGTCATGCGCAGGGCGTCATCGACCCGCGCCTCGGCATCGGCCCCGAAGGTGAGCCCGGCCACGCCCGGACGCTTGCCGAAATAGGCCCCGACCATCGCGTTCTCCGCGACGGTGCCCGAGCCGAACACCAGCGGCAACTGGAAGGTGCGCGCAATCCCGAGGTGGCAGATGCGGTGGGACGCCATTCCGGCGATCTCCCGCCCCTCGAACCGGATCGAACCGGAGGTTGGCCGAACGTGGCCGGAAAGCAGGTTGAACAGCGTCGTCTTGCCAGCGCCGTTGGGGCCGGAAATGCCGAATATCTCCCCCCGGCGCACCGAGAGCGAGAGATCGTTCACGGCCGCCAGCGCGCCAAAGCGCCGGGTGAGGCTGCGGCATTCGAGAAGGTCGTCGCTCATCGCCTGCCCTTCCGGGCGCACCACCCGGCGCCCGGCTCGCATTCGCAAGCCGGGCGCGGGGTGGCGGGCTTGACCCGGTCTACTTCAGCCAGCCGGGGAGTTGGAACTCGCCGGTGGTGAACGGGTCCGGCGCCATCAACACCTGCTGGCCGTCCTGGATCTGGAAGTAGAGATGCGGCAGGCCCTCCTCGGGCTCCTTCGCCACGTCCGGGTAGGGAATGGCGGTCTGGTCGGCCGGGTCGAAGCGGTAGGCGCCGCAGACGCCCCGGTGCGTCGACTCGAGCACGGCCTTGCAGACCGCCTTGCGGTCGCTCGTTCCGCCGGCAGCCTCCACCGCCTTCAGGTAGAGCATCACCCCGTCGTAGCAGGATCCGGCGTTCGACAACCCCGGCGGTTCCCCGAAGCGGTCGGTGTAGCGCTTCTTGAAGTCGTTGCCGCCTTCGTCCGGCAGCAGGCCGATCACGGTGGACCAGATGACCCCGTTGGCCGCGTCCCCCGCCAGTTCGAGGAACTCCGGCACCGACGGCCCGTACTGCTCGTAGACCAGGGCCGGCGACGGCGCCTCGGCGAAGCCCTTGGTGAAGGTCGCGAGATCAGCCGGGTTGAAGTTGGTATTGACGATCATCGCCGGCTGGGTGTCGCGAATCTTCGCGAGCGTCGCGCTCCAGTCCGAGACCGGAGTCGGGATCTTCTCGTCCACGACCACTTCCCAGCCAAGCGCTTCGACGCCGGTCTTGAAGGCCCCGGCAATCGACTGCGCGTACAGGTTGTCCGAGGTGATCACCGCCGCCTTCTGGGACGATGGGGTCCAGCTGCCGGCCTTCTGCAGGTTCTCCATGAGGGTCAGGATGCCCGAGCCGTACCACGTCTCCGACGGGTCGGCCTGGAAGACCATGTAGTAGCGCTCAGGATCCTCGCGGACGATCTTCGCCGTCGCCTCGAAGGTGTTGAAATGGATGTAGGGCGGCGGGTTGTCCGCGTCGGCAAGCAGGTCGTACTCGGGCCCGGTTCCGGTCGCGTAGCCGATGATGATGGCGTCCGCGTTCTCCTCGTCGATGGCGCGCGAGAAGGTGGTGGTGACGATCTCCGGCGTCATCGTCTCGCTGTCGACGATGACCAGCTCGATCTCGGCGCCGCCGGCCATCCCGGCTTCCATCGCCTCCGCCACCGCCATCTCGAGACCGCGCTGCATTTCCTGCCCGTCCGCCGCCAGCGGCCCGGTGACGGGGATCGGCGAAACGATGCGAATCTTCTCCGCCGCCTTGATCCGGTTGATGTAGAACGGCTGGAATCCGAGCGCGGACGCGCCGATTCCCGCCGCCGATGCCCTGATCAGTTTCCGGCGATCGACCCTGACGATGCCCATCTGTGCGCCTCCGTCACTTCCCCGACCACTCATGCTGCCCGACCTGGGCTGCGCGGAACGTTTCCAACGCGAACGCGTGCACGCTATCGGCGCGGTACGACCCTGTCAATAGGCGCAACGCCGGGCATTTGGCGCGCGCGTTTCGGACTGGCCGAAGGGTTGCGGGCCACCTGCCGATGCTACGATGACGCGCGCCCTGCGGACCGGACCGCCAGTGGCCGATGGTGGAGGAGATGCATCATGGCTTCCACAACAACCGGTCTCGTCTGGAACTCCCGGTTCCTCGATCACGACACTGGCCTCGCGCTCGTTTCGGCCCCGGTGGCCGCGGACAGCATCTGGGAACCACAGCCGCACGCCGCCAGCCCGCACCTCGTTGGCCGCGCCTACCGGTTGCTCGGTCGTTCCGGGCTGCTCGCGCAGCTCGCGGAGATTCCCGCTCGCCCCGCCTCCGTCGCGGAGGTCTTGCGGGTCCATACCCCGGAGCATGTCGAGCACATCCGCACCCTGTGCCTGAACGGCGGCGGCGAGGCAGGCGCCTACGCCCCGGCCAGCCCGGAGACCTACAGCGTCGCACTCCTCTCCGCTGGCGGCGCACTTGCCGCCGTCGACGCCGTCATGGAGGGCCGCGTCCGCAATGCCTACGCGATGACCCGTCCGCCCGGTCACCACGCCACGCCGGATATGGCCATGGGGTTCTGCTTCTTCAATAACATCGCCATCGCCGCGCGGTACGCCCAGGATCGGCACGGGGCCAGGCGCGTCGCCATCGTGGACTGGGATGTCCATCACGGCAACGGCACCCAGGCCGCCTTCCATGGTGATCCGGACGTCCTCTTCATCTCGCTGCACCAGGACAACTGGTTCCCCGCCGAGTCCGGGCTGGTGGACGACACCGGCCACGGCGCCGGCGAGGGCCACACCATCAACATCCCCCTCCCCGCAGGCACGGGCAACGCGGGCTACCTGGAGGCGCTGGACCGCATCGTCCTTCCGGCCATCCGCGCGTTCGGTCCGGACCTCATCCTCGTCTCGGCGGGACAGGACCCGAGCGCCGTCGACCCGCTCGCCCGGATGGCGATGTCCTCCGGCGGGTTCCGCGCGATGGGCGAGCGCATGGCCGCGCTTGCCGACGAGGTCTGCGGCGGCCGCCTCGTCGCCTGCCACGAGGGCGGCTACAGCCAGGGCTACGCGCCGGTCTGCACCTGGGCGGCGATCGAGGGGCTCTCCGGCGTCCGCACCGGCCACGAGGATCCCTACTCCGCCTGGCTCGATGGAATCCCCGAGGCGACCGACGCCAGCGCCGCCCGTCCCTGGATCGACCGCGCCGCCGCCGTACATGCCGCCCGCTGGGGAACCCGCTAGAAAACGGACAGCGCCCGCTCCAGCCCGAATCCATCAGCGGGCGCGGCTATACTCGCGCCGACGGCAGGGGACGGTCGATTTCGCCCGAACCGGGGCACGCTGGAGCGCGGACTCCAGTCTGGGAGGACGTGGGTGAACCGGGTTTCAACGATGCTGCGCGCGCAGGCGGCGATCGCGGCGGCAATGCTGTGCGCCCTGTTCATGACGCTCATGCTCCTGCCCGCGGAGGCCGCCGCGCAGGAGGGGCCCGAGCAGGTCACCGTCGGCATCTACATCAACGACATCCAGCAACTCGACCTGCACACCTACACCTACATGGTCGATTTCTACATCTGGCTCCGCTGGCGCGATCCGGAACTCGATCCCGCCGCATCCATCGAGTTCATGAACGCCAGCCAGCCGTGGGACGCCCTCGCCACCCAGCTCTATGATGAGCCCGTTCCCCAGCCGGACGGCTCCCTCTATCAGGCCATCCGCTACCAGGGCGCCTACACCAACAAGTTCCCCCTGCAGAAGTACCCCTTCGACCAGCAACACCTCAAAATCACGTTCGAGGACAACACCTACCCGCTGGATATGCTTGTCTACGTTCCCGATGATCCGGCCGTCACCATGAACACCGCCACCGACCTGCCGGGATACGAACTGG
>CAIPGK010000472.1 GCA_903864575.1 uncultured Chloroflexota bacterium | reverse complement strand
CTGCCGGGGGGTTCGCGGGGCGACGACGGTCACGGCGAACACGGCGGAGGATATTCTCGAGGCGACGAACCACTTGCTCCGCGCGTTGATCGAACTGAACGGCCTGCATGAGCCGGACGCGATCGCCAGCGCGATCTTCACGACCACCTCGGACCTGACCGCGACCTTTCCGGCCATCGCCGCCCGCGACCTGGGCTGGACCGAGGTGCCGCTGATGTGCGCGCACGAGATGGAGGTCCCCGGGGCGTTGGCGCAGGTGGTGCGGGTGATGCTGCACGTGAACACCAGCAAGGCGCCGGGAGAGATCCGGCACGTCTACCTCAAGGGCGCGAAGTCCCTGCGGCCCTCCTGGGGGATCGAGGACGACGAACTGGCGCGACTGCTCGAGGGCGGCGGGGGCGGCGGCGCCCGGTAGCGCATGCCCGCCGGGGCAGTACGCGCGAGACCGAGCAGGCGGAGCGGGCTCGGCCACGCTTCCGCGAGCTGAATGCCAGATGCCGGTTGCCGGTTGCCTGATGCCTCTCAGGGCGGCGTCCCGTCACGTGGTGCGGCGAGGTCCTGGCGTCATCGTCGGTGAGGGCCGCGAAGAACTACCCTTCCTCGAGGTCGCGGTCCGGCACGACCACGATGCCGTTGACGCCTCGGCAAGCGAGCGGGCTGCGTCCTTCGTGAGCTCGACGCCGGTCGGGCAGGTTCCGGGGCCGATGCGGCAGGCGTGGCGCGCGGCGACCGCGGAGCAGGTAGCGTTCACGCTGGAAAGTGCGCGGCCGCCGGGGCAGACGGCCACGACGCAGGATGAGATGCCGCCATGGGGGCGGATCAACCCGGAGCAACAGGCGCTCTCGCCCGTGCTGGTTCCACCCACCGCTCCCCAGGCCGCGAATGTCCCGTTCCTGCCGGGCAGCCCGGATGCCCTCGAGGCCTGGCTTGCCAAGGGGACGGCGCGGGAGCGGCCGGTCGATGCGCGCGCCCGGCGGCGCCGGCCCGGGGTCTCCCGGCAGGAAACGGGCCGGGCCGGGGGGCGGCGTTGCCCCCCGGCCCGAATGCGAAATCCGAGTGCGGGTCTAGAGCGACGAGCAGCTGGTTGGCGTCCAGGTGGTGCCGTCGGTCGAGGTCTCGCACTGGTCGCCGCCGGTGTTGCCGTAGACATTGGCGGAACTGACGCCGGTGAGGATGGTGGATAGCGGGTCGATGTAACTGACCGCGACGCCGCTGCCGATGACGGCCGTGTTGCCGGTAACGACCGTGGAGCCGGTGAAGGTCAGCCGCGAGCTGCCGCCGGATCCGGGGGTCTCGACGTAGATGCCGCCGCCCGGGCTGAGAGGGCTGAGATTGGAGTTGCCCGAGACGGTGGTGCTCGCGAGAGTGAGGTTGCCGTCGAACACGTTGCAGCCGCCAGCCCGGTTTCCGGTGACGGTGCAGCCGGCGAGGGTCAGGTTGCCTCCGTTCACGAAGCAGCCGATAGCCCCGTTTCCGGTGATGGCGCAGTTGGTGAACGTGACGGTTCCAATATCGACGAGAAGGCCCAGGCCCATGTTGTCGCTGATGGCGCAGCCGGTGGCCGTGAGGGAGTCGTCAATCGTCGTGGGGTAGAACTGCACGCCGTAGGAATTCCGGGTGAAGGTCGAGTTCTCGAGGACATGGCCGGAACCGAGGGTGGCCAGGCCAATCGTGCCGCCGGTCACGGTGCAGCCGCGAATCGTCCAGACGATGGTCGCCACATCGTTGCAGACGAGCAGGGTTTCGGTTCTCTCACCGGAGCCGGAGATGGTGAGGTTGACGAGGGTGACGGCGGAGGGCGTGGTGACGTCGCCGTCGCCGCCGCCGCCGCGGGCGCCGGAGCGCTCGACGCCGACTCCGGACACCGGCCCGGAGATGACGTAGGCGTAGGAGTCGGAGTCCGGGGCCGGGTTGGGGACGAGCACGGGCTCGGCGTCGCCGCAGGCCTCGAGGGTGACGTCCCTGGTGACGATGATGGAGGTGGGGTAGGTTCCGGGGCCGATGGTGATGACGGCGCCGGGGCCGGCGGCGGCGTAGGCGGCCTCGACGCTGGTGAAGGGGCAGCCGCTGGCGCAGACGGTGCAGCGGCGCATGCACTTGCCGAGATGGCAGAAGGCCGCGCCGCAGCACTCCTGGCTGGGCGTGCACTTCCTGCCGAGGCGGATGCAGCGGCAACGGCCGATCTTCCTGCCGTCGCCGAACTTGCGGCAGTAGTTGGTGCAGCAGTCCTTGCTGGCCTGGCAGCGGTTGCCCTGGGGGGAGCGGTCGCCGCAAGCGCCGGTGGGGCCGGGCCTGCGGGAGGGCGGGCCGGCGGGGGCGCG
>CAIPGK010000471.1 GCA_903864575.1 uncultured Chloroflexota bacterium | reverse complement strand
GGTCCCGTGCTGCAGGACGGGAGCAGGGAGACACCGAGGGAGAACGCGAGTCCTGCGAGGAGTCGCGCGTGCTTGTGGGTGCTTTGCATGATGGCCTCCGCTTGTTCAGTGACCCGAGCGCGCCTGGAGGATGCCGGCCGCCTCGGACGGATAGGTCATGCCCTTGAGCAGCGCCTCTGTGCGCGGACCGAGCGGCAGGTCGAACTGCACCGCACCGACGATCGTGTTCTGATCGACATTGATGAGCGAGCACTGCACGTAGACGCGGTCGACCGCGACGCTGTAGGTGGATACCAGCGCCGCCCCCGCGTTGAACTTCGTGGCGAGATCGCGTGCGTCTCGGGTGAGAAGGAATTCGCCGTCCGAGGTGATCGGCACGGTGCCCTGCCGCATCGTCATCTGGATCAGCTTGTTCTTGCGCTGGTTCTGCAGCGCGATCGCGAGCGATTCACCCATGAGGCGCCCGAAGTTCGTGGTGCGGCTGTAGTTGTTGAGATCGACCGTGCTCGCCCAGATCACCGGACGCGAGGCGTCGAATGCGTCGTCACCCATGATGTTGCCGCGCGCGTTGCCGAGCAGGTAGTGCATGGCGCGGTACGAGGTCTCGATGTAGTCGGCATCGACGCTCGCCTGGCGGGTGAAGCCGTCGAGCACGACGACATTGCGGTTGTTGGTGCAGCCGGATGCAAAGACGACGGCGGCGCCGGTCGCCGCGAGGAGGAAGTTCTTCAGGAACATGATTGCCTTTCGTGCATGCCGCTCGCGCAGTCGCGCAACAGCAGTTGTGCGGATGGAACTCAGCGCTTCGGCTGCTCGCCGATCGGGGCGAAGGACTGGCCGAGGCCGATGGTGTTCGTCGGTCCGTGGATGTGGTTCGCGGTGATCGGGATCGGGTTCTGCGTGGTCGCGATCTGGTTGGTTTCCGTCACGCCCGGCGCCTTGTAGGCCGTGAAGGAATCGCCGTTGACGCCACGCACATAGGTGTGCGGGATCCAGTCGACCTGCGACCCCTCGAGGCTGAAGTTCCCATGCTCAATGCCGGTGTGGTTGGCGCGCGGACTGCATCCCCCGAGCGCGATGGTCGCGCCCGCGAGCAGGGCGACGAGACCGTGACGAACTGTCAGTTGACGCATCCATCTATCCTCAAGGCACTTGCGATTCGCGATGCAAGTTCGATCGCTCCCCTGCGTGCACCATCCACCAAGACGGCGAGACACTTCGGTTGCGGAGAAAGCACCTCAAGGCGGTCAGGCGCGAGAAATCCGTAAACTTTTCGCGATTCCACGCGCAAGCCTCTCCTCCAGCTCTCTTTGCGGAGATGGTTTGCCCCATGGGGACTGACTGCGAATGACCGAGGAGCTCCCTGAGACCAGATCCACCGCTCGGATGGGCACGGATACGGGCACGGATACGGGCTCGGATACGGGCTCGGATTCGGGCCCGGATTCGGGCCCGAGTGGCTCCTCGGTCTTGCGCGGGCAGGCGGACTTCCCGAGCACCAACCACGGC